>NZ_JBBGYS010000038.1:0-74500 GCF_037479595.1 Pseudomonas sp. MYb541
TCATTCAGCCGCTGTGTATTGTGCGCTCGCGCTCGCCGTCAGCCTGGCCGGTTGCGCTGGCCTGCCCGACCAACGCCTGGCTAACGAAGCTTTGAAACGTGGCGACACCGTCACCGCGCAGCAGAATTACCAGCAACTGGCAGACCTGGGTTACAGCGAGGCCCAGGTGGGCCTGGCCGATATCCAGGTAGGCACCCGCGATCCGGCGCAAATCAAACAGGCCGAAGCCACCTACCGCGCAGCGGCGGACACTTCGCCCCGCGCCCAGGCCCGCCTCGGTCGCCTGCTGGTGGCCAAGCCTGGCAGCACCGAAGCCGAACACCACGAAGCCGAAGGCCTGCTGAAAAAAGCCTTTGCCAATGGTGAAGGCAACACCCTGATTCCACTGGCGATGCTGTACCTGCAATACCCGCACAGCTTCCCGAACGTGAATGCGCAGCAGCAGATCAGCAAATGGCAGGCCGCGGGTTACCCGGAAGCCGGCCTGGCCCAGGTGTTGCTGTATCGAACCCAGGACACCTACGACCAGCATCTGGATGATGTGGAGCGCATCTGTAAAGCCGCGCTGAACACCACCGATATCTGCTACGTCGAGCTGGCCACGGTCTACCAGAAAAAAGCCGAACCTGAGAAACAGGCCGAGCTGCTCAAGCAGATGGAAGCCGGCTACAGCCGTGGCACCGTTACCGCACAACGTGTTGATAGCGTGGCACGCGTGCTGGGCGACGCTTCGCTGGGCAAGACGGATGAAAAAACCGCCCAGGCCCTGCTGGAAAAAATCGCCCCTGGCTACCCGGCTTCGTGGGTCAGCCTGGCGCAACTGCTCTACGACTTCCCCGAACTGGGCGACGTCGACCAGATGATGAAGTACCTGGACAACGGCCGCGCCGCCGACCAACCGCGCGCCGAGCTGTTGCTGGGCAAGCTCTACTACGAAGGCAAATGGGTGCCGGCCGACGCCAAGGCCGCTGAAGCCCACTTCGAAAAAGCCGTGGGCAAGGAAGTGGCCGCCGATTACTACCTCGGCCAGATCTACCGCCGTGGCTACCTGGGCAAGGTCTATCCGCAAAAAGCCCTGGACCACTTGCTGACCGCTGCACGCAACGGCCAAAACAGCGCGGATTTCGCCATCGCCCAGTTGTTTTCCCAAGGCAAGGGCACCAAGCCCGACCCGTTGAATGCCTATGTCTTCAGCCAATTGGCTAAAGCCCAGGACACGCCAGAGGCCAATGACTTGGCCACGCAGCTCGAAACCCCGCTCACTCCGGAGCAACGCGCCCAAGGCCAACGCCTGGTGCAACAGGAACTCGCCGCACGCGGCACCCTGGCCCAGAGCACGCTGCAACTGCACGCCCTGGAAGAAGAAGACGGCGAGGAATCCCTATGAAGCTCAATCCATTCGTCAAGGCCGGCATCGGCCTGACCTTCGCCCTGCTGTGGTCGTGCCCGACCCTGGCCGCGCTGACCGAAGCCAAGAACTTCGGCCTGGAAGTCAAAGCCACCGCGCAGTCCGAAGACGACCGCGACCTCGGCACGCAGAAAGGCGGCGACGTCAACGGTGTCGGCCTCGACCTGCGCCCTTGGATCTACGGTGAAAGCGGTGCGTGGAGCGCCTACGCCATGGGCCAGGCCGTGGTCTCCAGCGACATCATCGAGACCGACCCGCTGCAACAGTCGGCCGATGACGAAAACCAGCAGACCACCAACAACGACCGCAAGACCAAGAAAAACTACTTGGCCATGCGCGAGTTCTGGGTCGGCTACAGCGGCTTCACGCCCTACCCTGGCGAGATCCTCAAGCTGGGCCGCCAACGCCTGCGTAACGACGACGGCCAATGGCGCGACACCAACATCGAAGCGCTGAACTGGACTTTCGACACCACCCTGCTCAAGGCCAATGTCGGCGTTGCCGAACGTTTCAGCGAGTACCGCACCGACCTCAAGGAGCTGTCGCCCAAGGACAAGGACCGCCAGCACCTCTACGCCGACGCCGCCTACCAGTGGACGCCCGGCCAGTGGATCGGCCTGCGCGGTCACCACACCCATGACAACGGCAAGCTCGACTACCCGGAACCCGGCGTACCGACCGACTCGTTGGACAAGCGTGAAAATGGCGACCTGAGCTGGCTCGGCATCGAAGCCAACAGTGACGCCTACAACTGGCGCAACACCAACACGGTCAACTACTGGGCCAGCGTCACCGGCATGCGCGGTGACCGTGATTCGGTCAACGCGTTGAACGCCGACGGCACTCGCCCGACCAACGCCAAGCGCAGCGACGATGTCAGCGGCTGGGCCACCGACCTTGGCGTGCGTCTGCGCCTTGATCCCCAGTGGCAAGTCGGTGCGGCCTATTCCCGCGCCAGCGCCGAGTACGAACAGAACGGCCTGCAAAGCAACCGTTCGAACTGGACCGGCACCCAATCCCGCGTGCATCGCTTCGGTGAAGCCTTCCGTGGCGAGATGAACAACATGCAGTCCATGAGCCTGTTCGGTTCCTGGCAGCTGCGTGAGGACTACGACGCCAGCCTGGTGTACCACAAGTTCTGGCGTGTCGACGGCAACAAGCCAGTCGGCAGCAACGGCATCGACGCGGTGCAGAACAATACCGACGACGTGACCGGCGCGATCCTGTCCAGCACTTCCCTGCCGCTTGAAGACGGCAAGAAAGACCTGGGCCAGGAAATGGACCTGGTTGTCACCAAATACTTCAAGACCGGCCTGCTCCCGGCCGCCCTCAGCCAGTCCATTGACGAACCGTCGGCCCTGGTGCGCTTTCGTGCTGGTGTATTCAAGCCGGGCGATGCCTATGGCAGCAACGTCGACTCGTACATGCACCGCGCGTTCGTCGACGTGATCTGGAAATTCTGATGGGAGCCTGCGCTATGAAACCTCATAAGTTGCTGGTCGCGGCGATGCTGATGGCTAACGCCACCGCCTTCGCCGACACCGCGCAGCCGGTCAAGGCGCCAACCATCGCCAAAGAGCTGCAACAGGCCAAGACCTACACCATCTCCAGCCCGCCGACCGCGCCGCTGGAAATGGCCAAGCCGGCCCTGCCGGATCTGTCGGGCTACACCGATGCGGCAATGGAAAAAAAGATCGTCAGAAGCAAGCCGGGCAAGATCAGCATCCGCCGCATGATGCAGGAAGACGCCCTCAAGGACTTCATCGGCGGTGACAACAAGATGGCCGAGTGGGTAGTGCGCCAGCACGGCATTCCCCAGGCGATCTTTGTCGACGACGGCTACATGAACCTCAAGGACCTGCTGGGCAAGGTGCCCAAGCAGTACCTGAGCGAGACCTCGCCGGGCGTGTTCGTGGCCAAACTGCCGATCGTGGTGGGCCGCAAGGGCATCCTGGAAATCGACAAGAAGACCCAGGAGCTGCGCCTATCCCAGGAAGCCGGTTCGTTCCTGATCAACGACGGCCAACTGTTTGTGCGTGACACCAAAGTCACCGGCTGGAGCGAAAAGGCCAACGGCCCGGCGCTGTTCAAGTCGCCCAAGGAGTTTCGCCCGTTCCTGCTGGCCTGGGGCGGTACCGAGACGTACATCTCCAACACCAAGATGGCCAGTTTCGGCTACGCCAACAGTAAGTCGTACGGGGTGAGTATTTCCCAGTACACGCCGAACATGGCCAAGGTGCTCAAGCGTGCGGAGCCGACCGGCTGGATCATCGACTCCGAGTTCTCGGACATGTGGTACGGCTTCTACTGCTACGAGACCACGGGCTTCGTGATCAAGGGCAATACCTACAAAGACAACATCGTCTACGGCATTGACCCCCATGACCGTTCCCACGGCCTGATCATCGCGGACAACACCGTCTACGGCACCAAGAAGAAGCACGGCATCATCATTTCCCGGGAAGTGAACGACAGCTTCATCTTCAACAACCGCAGCTACGACAACAAGCTCTCGGGCCTGGTGCTCGACCGTAACAGCGTCAACAACATCGTGGCCGACAATGAGTTTTACCGTAACCACACCGACGGCATCACCCTCTATGAGAGCGGTGACAACCTGCTGTGGGGCAACAAGGTGATCGCCAACCGTCGCCACGGCATCCGGGTGCGTAACAGCGTGAATATCAAGCTGTACGAAAACACCTCGATGGCCAACGGCCTCACCGGGCTGTACGGCCACATCAAGGACTTGACCGACACCGACCGTGACATCGCCCTCGACCCGTTCGACGCCAAGGTCTCGCTGATCGTGGTCGGCGGTGAATTGGCAGGTAACGGCAGCGGGCCGCTGTCCATCGACTCGCCATTGAGCGTTGAGCTGTACCGCGTGTCGATGCTGGCGCCGACCAAGTCCAGCGGTATCAGCTTCAACGGCGTGCTGGGCGATCGCCAGGAAGAGATTCTCGACCTGCTGGTGCGCCAGCAGAAAGCCGTGCTGATCGACCCTGTCGAACGCCAGACCGAATTGCAGGACTGAGGATGACCCTTATGCACCCACACATGATCAAACTGCTGAGCCTCTCGGGTCTGACCCTCGGCCTGCTCGCGGTCAGCCAGGGCGTACGCGCCGACGAAATCAAGGCGCCGACCTTTACCGCCGAGCCGTGCTGCAGCCTGTGCCCGGCCGCTCACGACGCGAAGAACTACACCACGCGCTACCAGCAGAACTTCACCACCCTGGTGCAAGCCCAGGGCGACTGGCTGTTCCGTACCCAAGAAGACTTACGCACCGAATTCGACACCACCCCGTCCGGCTACAAACGCATGCAACAGCTGCACGATGCGTTCAAGGCCAAGGGCGTGGAACTGGTGGTGGTCTACCAGCCGACTCGCGGCCTGGTGAACCGCAACAAGCTCAATCCGGAAGAAAAAGCCAAGTTCGATTTCGACAAGGCACTGGGCAACTACAAGACCATGCTCGGCCGTTTCGCCAAGATGGGCTACGTGGTGCCGGACCTGTCGCCGTTGACCAATGAGCAACTGCCGGATGAGCTGCCGGCCCACGATTTCTACTTCCGCGGCGACCAGCACTGGACGCCATATGGCGCCCAGCGCACCGCGAAAATCGTCGGCGCCAAAGTGCGTGCAATGCCTGAATTTGCCGGCATCCCACAGCGTGAATTCGAAACCAAACGCTCCGGGCGCATGGGCAAGACCGGCACCCTGCACAACATGGCCGGGCAACTGTGCGGCACCAGCTACGCGATCCAGTACATGGACCAGTTCACCACCGAGCCCAAAGGCGAGGCTGGCGACGGCGACCTGTTCGGCGATTCGGGCAACCCGCAGATCACCCTGGTCGGTACCAGCCACAGCGGCAAGAACTACAACTTCGCCGGGTTCCTGGAACAGGAAATCGGCGCCGACATCCTCAACGTCGCCTTCCCTGGCGGTGGCCTCGAAGGCTCGATGATCCAGTACCTGGGCAGCGACGAATTCCAGAAGACCCCGCCGAAAATCCTCATCTGGGAATTCTCGCCGCTGTATCGCCTGGATCAGGAGACCATCTACCGCCAGATGATGTCGCTGCTGGACAACGGCTGCGAAGGCAAGACCGCGCAGATGACAGCCAGCACCACCTTGAAACCCGGCAAGAACGAATTGATGGTGAACAGTTCGAACAAAGACCTGCGTAATGCCAATCACCAGGTTGATATCCGCTTCGCCGACCCGTCGGTGAAAACCCTGCAAGCCACCCTCTGGTACATGAACGGTCGCCACGAGGACATCAAGATCGAGAAACCCGAAACATCCGATACAGACGGGCGTTTCGCCTTTGAACTGCGCACTGATGAAGACTGGGCCTCGCAGAACTTGCTGGCCGTGGAAGTGCAGGGTCCGGAAGCGGGCGCTGCCGCGCAGAAAGTCGAAGCGAAAATTTGCACACGCAACGTATTCCCTAGCGGCGGTCAGAAGACTGCTTCGCTGCCGTGAAGTAAGTGCGCAATGAGGTTACCTATGCAGAAGTTATTGATTCCAACGCTGCTGGGCCTGGCGATGTTCGCCGGTTCAGTCAACGCCGCCGCGCCACTGCGTCCACCCCAGGGCTATTTCGCCCCGGTGGAAGCGTTCAAGACCGGCGACTTCAAGAATGACTGCGACGCCATGCCGGCGCCGTACACCGGCTCGCTGCAGTTTCGCAGCAAGTACGAAGGTTCGGACAAGGCCCGTTCCACGCTGAATGTGCAATCCGAAAAAGCCTTCCGCGACAGCACCGCCGACATCACCAAGCTGGAAAAAGACACCAGCAAGCGCGTAATGCAGTTCATGCGCGACGGTCGCCCGGAGCAGCTGGAATGCACGCTCAACTGGCTGGCTACTTGGGCTCGGGCAGACGCACTGATGTCCAAGGACTTCAACCATACCGGCAAATCCATGCGCAAATGGGCGCTGGGCAGCATGGCTTCGGCCTATGTGCGCCTGAAGTTCTCCGAGTCGCACCCGCTGGCCAACCACCAGCAGGAAGCGCAACTGATCGAAGCCTGGTTCAACAAACTGGCCGATCAGGTGGTGAGCGACTGGGACAATCTGCCGCTGGAAAAAACCAACAACCACTCCTATTGGGCCGCCTGGTCGGTGATGGCAACGTCCGTCGCCGTCAACCGCCGCGACCTGTTTGATTGGGCGGTGAAGGAATACAAGGTCGGCGCGAATCAGGTCGATGACCAAGGCTTCCTGCCGAACGAGTTGAAGCGTCAGCAACGCGCGTTGTCGTATCACAACTACGCCCTGCCGCCGCTGTCGATGATCGCCAGTTTTGCCCTGGTCAACGGTGTCGACCTGCGCCAGGAAAACAACGGCGCGCTCAAACGCCTGGGCGACAAGGTGCTGGCCGGGGTGAAAGACCCGGAGATCTTCGAGCAGAAGAACGGCAAAGAGCAGGACATGAAGGACTTGAAACAGGACATGAAATTCGCCTGGCTCGAACCTTTCTGCACCCTCTACACCTGCGCGCCGGATGTGATCGAGCGCAAGCACGGGATGCAGCCGTTCAAGACCTTCCGCCTCGGGGGTGACCTGACCAAGGTCTACGACCCGACGCATGAAAAAGGCAACAAAGGTTCCTGACCCAACACGGTAAAAAATGTGGGAGGGGGCTTGCCCCCGATGGAGATGTAACAGTCGCCCTCTGTGTTGAATGACACACCGCTATCGGGGGCAAGCCCCCTCCCACATTTCAAGCCGGTTTAGTCAGTAAGAATGTTGTACCGCTCTCCCGCGAAATCGTGGGGGGGTTTGGGGGGGCTGTAGCCCTTGACTGTTGGTTAAACATGGAGAGATCGGGATGGTTTTCTCGTCCAATGTGTTCCTGTTTCTGTTCTTGCCGATCTTTCTCGGCTTGTACTACTTGAGCGGGCAACGCTATCGCAACTTGCTGCTGCTGTTGGCCAGCTACGTGTTCTACGCCTGGTGGCGAGTGGACTTCCTGGCGCTGTTCGCCGCCGTGACGCTGTGGAATTACTGGATCGGCCTCAAGGTCGGTGCATCTGGCGTGCGCACCAAGCCGGCCCAGCGCTGGCTGCTGCTCGGCGTGGTGGTTGACCTGTGCATCCTCGGCTACTTCAAGTACGCCAACTTCGGCGTCGACAGCATCAACGTCATGATGAAGTCGGCCGGCCTGGAGCCATTCATCCTCACCCACGTGCTGCTGCCGATCGGGATCTCGTTCTACATCTTCGAGTCCATCAGCTACATCATCGACGTGTACCGTGGTGATACCCCGGCGACCCGCAACCTGATCGACTTTGCGGCGTTCGTGGCGATCTTCCCGCACCTGATCGCCGGCCCGGTGTTGCGCTTTCGTGACCTGGCTGACCAGTTCAACAACCGCACCCACACCCTCGACAAGTTCTCCGAGGGCTGCACGCGGTTCATGCAGGGTTTCATCAAGAAGGTCTTCATTGCCGACACCCTCGCGGTGGTGGCCGACCATTGCTTTGCCCTGCAAAACCCGACCACGGGCGACGCCTGGCTCGGCGCCCTGGCCTACACCGCGCAGCTGTACTTCGACTTCTCCGGCTACAGCGACATGGCCATCGGTTTGGGCTTGATGATGGGTTTCCGCTTCATGGAGAACTTCAAGCAGCCGTACATCAGCCAGTCGATCACCGAGTTCTGGCGGCGCTGGCACATCAGCCTGTCCACCTGGCTGCGTGACTACCTGTACATCACCCTGGGCGGCAACCGTAAAGGCACGCTGACCACCTACCGCAACCTGTTCCTGACCATGCTGCTCGGTGGCCTGTGGCACGGTGCGAACATCACCTACATCGTCTGGGGCGCGTGGCACGGCATGTGGCTGGCGATTGAAAAAGCCATCGGCCTCAACACTTCGCCGCGCAGCTTCAACCCGGTGCGTTGGGCCTTCACCTTCCTGCTGGTGGTGATGGGCTGGGTAATCTTCCGCGCCGAAAATCTTCACGTTGCCGGCCGTATGTACGGTGCGATGTTCAGCTTTGGCGAGTGGTCGCTGTCGGAACTCAACCGCGCCAACCTCACCGGCCTGCAAGTGGCAACCCTGGTGGTGGCGTACGCAACCCTGGCGTTCTTTGGCCTGCGCGACTTCTACACCAACCGTCCTGCCGAGAAGACCGAGAGAACCAAGCCGGCCGATCCGAGCCTGATCAAGGCCGTACCGGGCGACAACCCAGGCAGCATCCACGAGCCCGGCTTCACCGTGGGCCAGAATGCCGCCGTGCAACCGGCCTACTGGACCGCTGACTGGCCACGCTACGCCATGCGCGCTGCGGTGCTGCTGCTGTTCGTGGCGTCGATTCTCAAACTGTCGGCGCAGAGTTTCTCGCCGTTCCTTTACTTCCAATTCTGAGGGAGCCGACCATGACCCGTTCATTACGCGTCCTCTATATCGGCCTGTTCCTGGTGCTGCTGCTGGCCCTGGGTGCCTGGTCGCTGCGCAGTTTCTTCGGCTTCAGCACCAACGCCGACGCCACTGTGCTCAACGGTCGCTGGACCAAAGCCGTCGAGACCCACTACGACGACGAGTTCCCGATCAAGCGCATCGGCACCAACCTATGGGCGGCGCTGGACTACAAGCTGTTCAATGAAGGCCGCCCTGGCGTGGTGCTGGGCCGCGATCACTGGTTGTACAGCGATGAGGAGTTCAACCCCGCCGTCAACGAAGACCAGAACCTGCAAGGCAACTACGCGCTGGTCGAAGGCGTGCGCCAGAAGCTCAAAGCCCAAGGCATTCAGCTGGTGATGGCGATCGTGCCAGCCAAGGTGCGCCTCTACCCGGAACACCTGGGTGAAGTGAAACCGGCGAGCATCCACGCCAACCTGTACGACGACTTCCACGCCCGCGTCGCCGCCGACAAGATCATCGCCCCGGACCTGCTCGGCCCGCTGCAACAGGCCAAGCTCGGCGGCAAGCAAGTGTTCCTGCGTACCGACACCCACTGGACTCCGGACGGCGCTGAAATAGCCGCCAAACAGTTGGCCAAGACCATCGCCGACAAGACCCCGCTGAGCGGCGAGCCACAGCGCTTTGTCACCGAGGCGGAAAAAACCGAGCCGCACAAAGGCGACCTGCGTCTGTTCCTGCCGCTGGACCCGCTGTTCGAAAACCTGATGCCGCCTAAAGAGCCGCTGGAAAAACGCGTCACGCACCTGGCCGAAACCAAAGGCGACGACGCCCTGTTCAGCGACAGCGAGACCCCAGTGGCCCTGGTAGGCACCAGCTACAGCGCAAACCCCAACTGGAACTTCGTCGGCGCCCTCAAGCAAGCCTTGGGCAGCGACGTGGTCAGCTACGCCGAAGACGGCCACGGCCCGATCCTGCCGATGCTCAGTTACCTGAAAAGCGATGACTTCAAGAACAGCCCGCCCCAGGTGCTGATCTGGGAGTTTCCTGAACGTTATCTGCCCGTGAACAACGAAATCGGTGATGCCGACCCCGCGTGGGTTGCGCAGCTTAAACAAGCCGGTTCGCGCCAACAGAACATGGCAATCAACACCACAAAATCCGAGACGCCCGACCGGGCGCAAAACTGAAAGAGAGGTAACTCACATGACTTTCACTACAACTCCTCGTCGTCTCGCTAAAACCCTGGCCATTGCAGCCGGTTTGAGCTTCGTATCGATGTCCGCGTTCGCCGGCGGCGACGCCGCCCTCTACGGCCCGACCGCGCCAAAAGGCTCGAGCTTCGTGCGGATCTACAACGCCAGCAACCAGGAAGTCAGCGCCACTGTTGGCGCCACCAACCTGAGCGATGTTGCGCCACTGGCCAGCAGCGACTTCAGCTTCATGCCTGGCGGTGACTACAGCGCCAAGGTCGGCAGCCAGACCGTGCCGGTCAAACTCGCCGCCGACCACTACTACACCCTGGTCAACAGCGGCAGCGGCCAGCCCCAGCTGATCGAAGAACCGCCGTTCAAGAACAAGCAGAAATCCTTGGTGCGCGTGCAGAACCTCAGCGACAAGGCCCTGACCTTGAAGACGGCTGACGGCAAGACTGATGTGGTCAAGTCGGTGGCGGCCAAAGGTCGTGGCGAACGTGAAATCAACCCGGTGAAGGTGAGCCTGGCGTTGTATGACGGTGACAAGAAGGTCGGCGATGTGAAGCCGGTTGCGTTGGAACGTGGTGAAGCAGCCGTGCTGTACGTCACCGGTTCCGGTTCGAGCCTGTCGCCAGTGTGGGTGAAACGCCCTGTGTCGACCCGCTAATTAGATTTTCGACCTGGCTCCACTCCCCTGTGGGAGCTGGCTTGCCTGCGATGGCATCACCTCGGTGTACCTGACAAACCGAGTCGTTTGCATCGCGGGAAAGCCCGGCTCCCACAGGGACCGAGGAGTCCGGTCGGACCGAGACAAAAACAAGAGTGAAACGACAAACCTTCGTAGCTCTGACCCATATCGATTCAAGGAGAAACACCCATGATTCCAGTCATCCTTTCCGGTGGTAGCGGCTCACGTCTTTGGCCGCTTTCCCGTAAACAGTTCCCTAAACAATTCCTGGCCCTGACCGGTGAACACACACTGTTCCAGCAAACCCTGGAACGCCTGGTGTTTGAAGGTATGGACGCTCCAATCGTGGTCTGCAACAAGGACCACCGCTTTATCGTCAACGAGCAACTGGCCGCGCGCAAGCTGGAAAGCCAGCGCATCCTGATGGAGCCGTTCGGCCGCAACACCGCGCCGGCCGTGGCCCTCACCGCGATGATGCTGGTCAATGAAGGGCGCGACGAGCTGATGCTGGTGCTGCCCGCCGACCACGTAATCGACGACCAGAAAGCCCTGCAACGTGCGCTGGCCCTGGCCACCGTGGCCGCCGAGCGTGGCGAGATGGTGCTGTTCGGCGTACCGGCGACCCGCCCGGAAACCGGTTATGGCTACATCAAGTCCACCAACGATTCGCTGCTGCCCGAGGGCGTGAGCCGCGTCGAGCAGTTCGTGGAAAAACCCAATGAAAAACGCGCCGTCGAGTTCGTCAAAAGCGGCGGGTATTTCTGGAACAGCGGCATGTTCCTGTTCCGCGCCAGCCGCTTCCTCGAAGAGCTGAAAAAGCACGATCCGGACATCTACGACACCTGCCTGCTGACGCTTGAGCGCAGCGAACAGACCGCTGACACCGTGACCTTCGACGAAGCCACCTTCGCCTGCTGCCCGGACAACTCCATCGACTACGCCGTAATGGAAAAAACCCAGCGCGCCTGCGTGGTGCCGCTGAGTGCCGGCTGGAGCGACGTGGGTTGCTGGGCATCGCTGTGGGCCGTCAACGACAAAGACGTGCACGGCAACGTGAGCAAGGGCGACGTGGTGATCCAGGACAGCCGCAACTGCATGATCCATGGCAACGGCAAACTGGTGTCGGTGATCGGCCTGGATAACATCGTGGTGGTGGAAACCAAGGACGCGATGATGATTGCCCACAAGGACAAGGTCCAGGGCGTCAAGCAGATGGTCAACACCCTGAACGACCAGGGCCGCAGCGAGACCCAGAACCACTGCGAAGTCTATCGTCCGTGGGGCTCCTACGACTCGGTGGACATGGGCGGGCGTTTCCAGGTCAAGCACATCTCGGTCAAGCCGGGCGCGTGCCTGTCGCTGCAGATGCACCACCACCGCGCCGAACACTGGATCGTGGTCAGCGGTACTGCCGAAGTGACTTGTGACGAGAACGTGTTCCTGCTCACTGAGAACCAGTCCACCTACATCCCGATCGCCTCGGTGCACCGCCTGCGCAACCCGGGCAAGATCCCGTTGGAGATCATCGAAGTGCAATCGGGCAGCTACCTGGGTGAAGACGACATCGAGCGTTTTGAAGATATCTACGGTCGCTCGACGCCGGTTGAACGTGGTGTTTCAGTGAAAACTATCGCGCAGTAAAACAGTCCTAAAAGAAGCCCCCGTCCAGCCGACTGCGTCCCCTATCCGCAGCCGGTTGGGCGGGGGCTTTTTTTATTGCATCGCCAGCCTGTTACGTCGCCGACTTGCCCCCCCAACTCGACGGGGAGTAGACGTTACGGTTGCCAGTGTTGTTAGTGTTGCTGCCCCCGCTCTCGTATTGACCCCTGCCTACCTCCTGAGCCGCCCTGCCGCCCCATACCAAGCCTACGCCAATGGCTTTGCCCACCATACCGCCACTCGTGGCAAGCCTTTTCCCAATACCTTCTGCGGCAGCCCCACCCACCATTATTGCAGCGCCCTTCGCCTTACCGCTGGTGTCACCGTTATGTAACGCTGTTGGGAAACGCGTCGCAGCCCCTTGCAGAAGCGTTTGTCCCAGGCTGGTCAACTGTTGACTTTGCATACGGGGTTGCGCATGAGTGTCACGCTCTACGTTTGCTTGATTCGACGGTGCCGCGCTACTCGGCGCTGGCGCAGGTTGAGGAGTGAGAAGAGAGGAAGCCACTGACGACAGTACAGACGCGGCGGCGGGAACAAGAATGGCTGAAGGAATCATAGTTCGTCTCACTTGATCAGACTGGGGTTGATACCCTCCTGGGCAATCTGCATGTCCCTATGCTGGCTTTGTGGAGAAAAGGCTTTATGCGGTTCCCTCATGATGACCGAAAACAGAGGCTCGCCATAGGCATCAAGGCCATCGCGCAGGTAGGATGTTTTATCCGCATACGAGACTGTCATCATGTTCTTCGGCGTCCTTTTGATCATCACCTGGTTGATCCTGCTGCTGCGCTACCCGGCCAAAGCCTTGCCGGTATCGTTGGCTGCCGCCGTCGGCCTGGGGTTCGTGGCGATCTGGGTAGTCTGGCTGGACAACCGCGAAGCCTCCCAATTGGCCCGCCTGGAGCTGCGCATCACCTATGCTGCCGACGAATGCCCCACCGACCGACCGCTCAAACTGACGCTGAACAACGGCAACGATGTGCCGCTCACCGAGCTGCGCTGGCGCGTCGCCGCGTATGCCCCCGGCGATACGGTCAACCTTGCCGACAACGTCTACGCGGCCCCACGCTATCGCGGGCCCGGTGAGTTGCAAGCCGGCGCCACGTGGGACGACTGCCTGCCCACTCCGCCTCTGCGCCCCGGCTACCGCCCGCAAACCCTGGAATTTCGCGCCGAGCACCTGCAAGGTAGTTTTTCGGACTGACAAAGGATTGATCCATGCCCAACGTACTGATCACCGGTTGTTCCAGCGGCATCGGCCGTGCCCTGGCGGACGCATTCAAAGCCGCCGGCTACACGGTATGGGCTAGCGCCCGCCGCCCGGAAGACGTCGCCGCCCTCGCCGCTGCCGGCTTTAATGCCGTCGAACTGGACGTCAACGACAGCGCCGCTTTGCAACGGCTGGCCGAACAACTGGGCGAATTGGATGTACTGGTCAACAACGCCGGTTATGGCGCCATGGGTCCGTTGCTCGACGGCGGCACCGAGGCGATGCAACGCCAATTCGAAACCAATGTGTTTTCCATCGTCGGTGTGACCCAGGCGCTGTTCCCGGCCCTGCGGCGCAGCACGGGATTGGTGGTGAATATCGGCAGTGTTTCCGGTGTGCTGGTAACGCCGTTTGCGGGGGCCTATTGCGCGTCAAAAGCTGCCGTGCATGCCTTGAGCGACGCGCTGCGCATGGAACTGGCGCCGTTTGGCGTGCAGGTCATGGAAGTGCAACCCGGCGCCATCAACACCCGTTTTGCGAAAAACGCCGGCGCGCAGGCCGAACTGTTGATCAATGAACAATCGCCATGGTGGCCGTTGCGCGACGGCATCCGTGCGCGCAGCCAGGCTTCCCAGGACAAGCCGACGCCAGCCAATGTGTTTGCGGCGGATGTATTGAAAGCTGTGCAACAACCACAACCGCCCCGTCTGCTGCGCTCGGGCAATGGGAGCCGCGCGTTACCGTTGATGGCGGCGTTGTTGCCCAAAGGGTTGCTGGAGAAGGTGTTGAAGAAACGCTTTGGGCTGGCCGGTTCGCTCTAACCCTTCATAAAGTCAATGAACGCCCGCACCTTCAGGGGCAAATGTCGGGTGTCCGGATACATCGCGTAGATCCCTTGCGGGGCAAAGCGATGGTCCGGCAACAGGCGCACTAATCGTCCGGCGTCCAGGTCATCCTGCACCAGCCATTGCGGCAACACCGCCACACCGTGCCCACGCACGGCGAAGGCTTGGAGAACGGCTGCGCTGTCAGCGACTAGCGAAGCATGGCCGGGGCGATAAGAATGTTCGCCGGCTTGTGGATCGGTCACGCTCAACTCCGTCAATCGGCTATGTCCCAGCTTGGGCAACTGCTCCAAGTCATCCAGCGTATCAACCCCTCCAAATTGTGGCGCCGCCACGGCGAACACCTCGAAAGTCGACAACTGCACCGCGCGGTGATTGGAGTCCAGCAAGCGTCCCAACCGAATCGCCACGTCGAAACGCTCGGAGATCAGGTCCGCGTGAGTGGAGGATGTGGATAAGTGTATGTCCAGGTCCGGGTGCAGGCGGCGGAAGGCTTCGACCGCCGGGGCAACCACGGCCAATGCGTATTCCACGGTGGTAGTGATGCGCAACGTGCCTTTGAGTTGGGCATGCTCCGAGCGCGCCTCCTCCACCGCCAATCGCGCCTCTTCGAGCATGCGTGTGCAGCGCAGGTAGAAGCGCTCGCCGGCATCGGTCAGCGCCAGTTGACGGGTGTTGCGGGTCAGCAGAGTGACGCCCAGTTCCGCTTCCAGACGCTTGAGGTTGAAGCTGACCACGGCGCGAGTCTGGCCCAACAGGTCAGCGGCAGCGGTGAGAGAGCCGGCCTCGACCACGGCCTTGAAGGTATCGAATCGGTCCAGGCTGACCATCGGCGGCGCCCTCCTTTGTCAAAATATTTTTGACAAAGTAACAGGCAAACCTACGTATCCCAAACAGCACGACCCGCCTACCCTGCCCGCTTCACTCGCTGGATCGCACTCATGACCTACCGCTCGAAAGTCGCCTGGATCTTTTTATTGGGTTTTGCCCTGGACCTGGTGAACATGTTTGTCGCCACGGTCGCCTACCCGGATATCGCCCACGAACTGCATGCCTCGGTCACGCAACTGGCATGGATCAGCAATGCCTACCTGCTCGGCCTCACCGTGATCATTCCGCTCAGTGTCTGGTTGGCTGCGGTGATGGGGGAGCGAACTCTGATCGCGGCAAGCCTGTTGCTGTTCGCCGGGGCGTCGATGATGGTGGGCCAGGCGAGTTCGATTGAAACACTGATCGGCTGGCGTGCCCTGCAAGGGCTGGGCGGTGGCTTGCTGATTCCCGTCGGGCAGGCGATGGCTTACCGGCATTTCCCGGCGGCTGAACGCAGCCAACTGACAGCGCAAGTGATGTCGGTGGCATTGCTGGTGCCGGCACTGTCACCGGCGCTGGGTGGTTTGATTGTCGACAACGTGTCGTGGCGCTGGATCTTCTACGCCAATCTGCCACTGGCGTTGATGACCCTGCTGCTGACCGTGCTGTGGATAAAACCTGACAGGCCGTCGAGCCGTCGTGTGCCACTGGACGTGGGCAGTATTTTCCAACAGATGCGCAGCCCAATGCTGCGCACCGCGATGCTGATCTACCTGTGCATCCCCGGCGTGTTCATCGGTACCAGCCTCATCGCCATACTCTATCTTCGCGGCCTCGGGTACGACGCCACACAGACCGGCGCCTTGATGCTGCCGTGGGCACTGGCGTCGGCACTGGCGATTTTCCTCAGCAAAAAACTGTTCAACCGCTGTGGTCCGAAGCCGTTGTTGTTGGCGGGCATGCTGCTGCAATGCCTGGGCATCCTGTTGCTGAATGGCCCTGCAGTGATCATTCCAGCCTATTTGTTGATGGGGTTGGGAGGCAGCCTGTGCAGCAGTACCGCGCAGACCCTGGCCTTTCTCGATATTCCCGCCGAACGCATGGGCCACGCCAGCGCCCTGTGGAACATCAACCGACAACTGAGCTTCTGCCTGGGCGCGGCGGCGCTGAGTGCATCGCTGTCGGCCTTGGATTCCTTCGCTATAACCTTCACGATGGCGGCAGCCCTGACACTGCTGCCTCTTTTTGCGGTGCTGCGTCTGGATACGTCCCGAATACGCGCACTGCTTCACCCTGCCAGCGAGCCTCACCGATGATCGATTACAGCGATTTTTTTGACGAAGTGATCCAGACCCATGTCGAGATCGAACAATGGTTTGCCGGCGTTGCGCCCGAAGGCACCTTGCAGAACCTGCTCGCGCGCTTCTCCCCGGAATTCAGCATGGTTGCCCCGGCGACCGGCGCACGGGTGAATGCGGCCGGGGTCACTGCCCTGTTCACGCGCTTGGGCGGCATGCGCCCGGGATTGAAAATCACCTTGAGCGAGATGGCCGGCATCGATCGCCATGCACGTGGCGCCACGGTGACCTATCGCGAGCATCAGATCGATGACAGCGGTACACAGACGGACCGCCGTGCCACGGTGGTGTTCGAGAAGCAGGCCAGTGGCGCGCTGCTGTGGCGTCATCTGCATGAGACCTACACGACCGCATAATGGCGGTCTGACACCTGTCAGAGTTGACAGTAGAACCGGTATTACACCAGGGCCAGACTGGGCCATCGTCGCATGGGTTGAGTTCGTACCCTGCCCATGCAGCCAAGTCCCTCTGACCCATGGCGGAATACCAAAATGCCTACCACACAACCTGGTACTTTAGATCCAGCCTTCGGCCCCGGTGGCGAAGCCGTCCTGCCAAAGATCGTAGAAGAACACCCCGATCTGACCGTTCGACACCACATCAAAGGACTGACAACCGATCAAGACGGTAACGTTCTATTCAGCGCCGGCTTTTATCTCGACGCCCTCGATTCCCCCGGTCACATAAATGGTTTGGGCCGCCTGGACGCCAAGGGCAACCTTGATAAAAAATTCGGAAAAGACGGGCTGGTTCTCGACAGGTTCGTGCCCGATTTACCCGCCGGAGGTTTAAGGCTGACTGTCCAGCGCGATGGAAAAATCCTCATGCTTGGCTGGACATGGCGTGGACTAACCGATCCATGGGCGGTCTTGTTCATCGCACGCCTCAACAGTCAGGGCGATCTCGATACGGATTTTGCCGAGGATGGAGTGCGCGTTCTAACAACCCATTTAGACGACGAGTTGATGGAAGACTCGTCTACCGTGCACGAGCAGTCTGATGGGCACATTCTGATCACCGCCAATTACTCAAAGCGTGGTAACACCGAGTTGACGACCGGCACGCTGTTTCGCCTGCGACCAGACGGTGTGCTGGACAACAGTTTTAACAGCGATGGCAGGCTGGACTTCAAACTGACCGACCCCACTGCACCCACGGCCATCAACGCCTGCATCAGCCAGGGCAGCGATTACAAAATCGTGATTGCCGGCCATGCCCGTCCCGCCCCTGGGCTCAATAAAGCCCTGCTCGCCCGGCTCAACCATGACGGTACGCTGGACGCCCGTTTTGGCAATGCTCAGACACCTGGCTTTCACTACGTTGAGGATGAGAGCGTTGACGATCACGCCAGCTTCAACGACCTCACGCAGCGAGCAGACGGCAGCCTCGTTGGCGCTGGCCAAGTCGGCCAGGACGCTGCCGATATCAGGACCAGAGGGTTACTGCGCGCCATAACGCCCAACGGCGCAGCGCACCAACTGTTCAATAACGGCAAGCCCCTGGTCAGCCAATTCGAGAGCTCTCGCGACACAGGCTGGCAGTGCATCATGAGCACCCGCGCGGGACAGCTTGTCACGGCCTCAACGGGCAGGGGGATCTATGTCGCCCAATTCAATGCCGATGGCACGCTGAACCCGGCTTTCAACAACCTGGGCTACACCTACATTGACTCTGCAGTCGTAACCAAACCGGTGTCATTGACCGAGCGGGGAGACCAGCGAGTGATCGTAGCCGCAAACATCACAGGCGTTGATCCTGACGGCTTGGGCGTTTTACGTTGTTACTTCGGCTAAACACCCGCCCTGATTCAACGAGCAGGGCCAACGATCACCGTGCAGGTAATCCCCGCCGCCAACAACACCCCTTCCGGCACCTCATCGATATGAATCCGCACCGGCACCCGCTGGGCCAGGCGCACCCAGTTGAAGGTCGGGTTCACATCGGCAATCAGTTCGCGGCTTTCGGGGTTGTCGCGGTCGTAGATGCCTCGCGAGATGCTTTCCACATGCCCCTTCAAGGTCTCGCCACTCATCAATTGCATATCGGCTTTATCACCGACCTTGACGTGGGGCAGCTTGGTTTCTTCGAAGAAGCCATAAACCCAGAACGAGTTCATATCCACCACAGCCATCTTGGCTTCGCCGATGCGGGCATAGTCGCCGCGATGCACGTTCAGATTGGTGACATAACCATCCACCGCCGCCACCACCTGCGTGCGTTTCAAATTGAGTTCGGCCGCTTCCAGTTGCGCCAGCGCGTGTTGGTAGTCGGCCAGCGCCGAGTCGGCGATGTTGCTGGCGTCGTCGCGGTTTTCCTTGGAGATCACCAACGCATCGAGGTCAGCGCGACGGTGAGCATTGACCTTGCGCATTTCCCAGGTGGCTTTGCGCGACGCCACCAGCGATTGCGCCTGTTTGACCGCAATGCGGTAGTGCTCGGGGTCGATCTGCATCAACAGGTCGCCCTTTTTGACCAACTGGTTGTCACGCACCGGCACGTCGACCACTTCGCCTGTGACGTCGGCGGCGACGTTGATGATATCGGCACGCACACGCCCGTCGCGGGTCCACGGGGTTTCCATGTAGTGCACCCACAACGTGCGGCCAATCCAGATGGCCAAGGCCAGTACCAGCAAGGTCGCGAACAGGCTGAAAAACTTTTTCATCGGGGCATTCTCAACGGTAGACGGTCAGCGCCAGGGCGCCGAACAGGCAAACAAACAGGCTCAGGCGCAGCAACGCCGGGTGCCAGAAAAAACGGTAAAGGTCGAACCCGGCCAGGAAGCGATCAAGCGCCCAGGCCAACACGGCCGCGATCAGGAACATCAGGGTCATGGTTGGCATGTACACGCCATGGAAGGCGATTTCACGGGGCATGCGAGGATCCTTTTAGAGCAGCCAGGGGCGATTGCGGGTCGAGCAGTGAAGTGCGGATAAAGTGCAGGTAGCTTTTCACCCGGCGCAGGGCCGAGGTGTCGAAGTGCGGGGCGAAGGGTTCATCGGTGGCCTGCACGCGGCTGATCGCGTGGTCGACGGCGATCAGGCCGCGCTCCAGGTTGCTTGCGCTGGGTTGCAGGAACAGCCGCACCAGCGAGCGGCCCATCACGCGGATCGCCTGGCGCCACGGCTGGGATTCGGCATAGGCCGGATGTACCGGCAGAATCGCCTGCTCCTTGCGCAACTCGATGATCGCGTGGCCGACTTCCAGCACCACGAACATCCAGCGCAACAGGTCGCGCTGTACTTGCGGCTGGCCGACCGCGAGGCCGTAGGCCTGGTGCAGCAGGTCGCGGGTGCGGCTTTCGAAACTCGACGCCAGGCCCTTGAGCTTGCCGCTGATCGCGTACACCACTTGCTCGCGCAGGTCCTGCTCCAACCGGCGCCACAGCCAGCGGCTGTTGGGCGGCAGGATGATCGCCCCCGCCGCCGCGCACACCAGCATGCCGATGACCATGGCGATGTAGTCGTTGATGAAGGTGTAGGGGTTGTAGATCGTCAGGTTGTCCGGCACCGAGCCGGTGCTGAAGAAGATCAGCAGCCCCACGCCGACACCCGCGTATTGCGGGCGCGAAGCGAGGAATGCGCCAAAGATGATCACCGGCGCAAGCATCACGCACAGCAGTGGGAAGCCGTCGATCCAGGGGAACACGAAAAACATTTCGACAAAGCCCACTAAGGCGCCGATCAAGGTTCCGCACGCCATTTGGAACGCCATGCGTTTTGGGTTCGGCGTGGCGGCGGACAAGCCCACGGTGGCAGCGGCGATCAGGGTCATGGTCGCGCCGCTGGGCCAGGCGGTAGCCACCCAATAGCTGCCTAATACGATCAGGATGAATGACGCGCGAATTCCCGAGGCGGCGCAGGCCAGCCAATTGGTCTTGGGGATGAACGTTTCGTCCCACTGTTCGCGCGCATGGCTGTGATCCGCCAGGGAAGCGTGGGTTTGCGCGTAGTTGTGCAGGTCATCGACAAAGCGGTAAAGCAGCTCGTAGGCGGTGTGGAAATCCAGTTGTTCGGCTTCACTGGGATTCTGTTCCTGGAAAGCCGCCCGCAAGCTGCGGACCTTGGCGGGCAGGCCGTCCTTGTAAGCGCTGAGCTGGCTGACCAAGCGTGCCGCGTCCGGGCTGGTGAGCGCACGGCCGGAGAAGCCGTCGAGCACTTCGGCAAGGTCTTGCAGGCCGGGCTTGATCGCCGCCACCACGTGGTCCGCTTCGTCCGTGCGCAGCCGTTCAAGCAACTGGTGCAAGGCATTGAAGCGCGTGGTGATGCTCATGAACTCGCTGTTGAGGCGGCTGAGCCGGCCGTTGCGTCGACGCATGTGTGGATCTTCAAACACCGTCACACTGCGCAGCCCTTCCAGGCCCACCGCTTCGGCGATAAAACGCACATTGCTGGCTTCGAAACCTTCGCGCTGGCTGCGCCCGCGCAGGCCATCGGTGACGAACAGCGCGAACACGCCAAAGCGCTGGTACAAGGCGTTGCGCATGGCGGCGCTGGAGGTTTGCGGCAGGATCGCGGCGCTGACCAGGGTGGAACACAGAATCCCCAGGGAGATTTCCAGCACCCGCCACACTGCCGCCATAAAGGCCCCATCCGGATGCGCCAGGGCCGGCAGGCCGACCATCGCCGCCGTGTAGCCGGCCAACACAAAGCCGTAGGCGCGGAAGTTGCGATTGCACGTCGCGCCCGCCGTGCAGATGCCCACCCAGATCGCCAGCGTGCCGAGAAACAGCTCCGTGTTCTGCGCAAACAAGGCGATCAACAGCACCATCACCGCCGACCCCGCCAGGGTGCCGAGGAAGCGATAGAAACTCTTGGCAAACACCTGGCCGCTCTGGGGCTGCATCACGATAAACACGGTGATCATCGCCGTGCGCGGTTGCGGCAGCTCCAGGCGCATGGCCAACCACAGCGTGAGGAACGCGGCGACCAGCACCTTGAAGATATACACCCAGGTCACGCCATCACTGCGTGCCCAGTCGAAAAAACCACGGCGCCACTCAAGGGCATACAGCCAGCGCAGCGGTGCAGGCAAAGGCGTCATCAAATCGTACTCAGTGATCGAACGCGGCAAGCGCCGCCGGGGTCTTGCTCGGAAGGGTCTTGGTGTCTTGAGGCACATCGTTGCCGGCACCGAGGCCGCCGCCCAGGGCCGTCACCAGTTCGGCGTGGGCGCTCAGGCGAGCCGCTTGTACCTGTTGCTCG
The DNA here is from genome assembly GCF_037479595.1 of Pseudomonas sp. MYb541. NCBI lineage: Bacteria > Pseudomonadati > Pseudomonadota > Gammaproteobacteria > Pseudomonadales > Pseudomonadaceae > Pseudomonas > Pseudomonas sp. MYb541. Next base: position 21,763 of record NZ_JBBGYS010000038.1, read on the forward strand.
ATCTGTTGCTGATGAAACAGCAAGGTCTGCGCATTCAGCACATTGAGGTAATCGGTGAGGCCACGTTGATAGGCGATCATCGCGATGTCGTAGGTCTTCTGCGCCGAGGCCACCGATTGCGCAGCAAAGGAGGCTTGCTTGTCCATGGACTCGCGGCGGATCAGTTGGTCGCTGATGCCCTTGAGCGCATTGACCAGGGTCTGGTTGTACTGGGCGACGGCGATGTCATAACCGGCGCTGGCTTCGCCCAGTTCCGCACGCAGGCGGCCGCCGTCGAAGATCGGCAAGGTGATCGCAGGTCCCACGTTGTAGTTGAATTTCTTGCCCGCCAGGAATTCCAGCATGCCGCCACCGGTGGCCATGTAGCCGAGGCTGCCGACCAGATCGACGTTGGGGTAGAAACCGGCGTGGGCCACATCGATGCCACGGGCCTGGGCCGCGACTTGCCAGCGGCTGGCAACCACATCCGGGCGCTGGCCGAGCAATTGCGCGGGCAGGCTCGACGGCAACTTCAACGGCGCGGCCAGGGACAGGCTCGGGCGTTGCAACTGCGCGCCTTCCCCCGGGCCTTTGCCCGCCAGGGCCGCCAACTGGTTACGGCTCAGGGCGATCTCTTCGTCGAGGGCGTCCAGTTGCCGATGGGTTTCCGGCAATGGCGTTTCAGCCTGGCTGACATCGAAGTGGGTGCCGATCCCAGCGCTCAAGCGCTTGTTGGCCAGGTCGAGGATCTGCTGCTGTTGCGCCAGGGTCGCCGCGACGATATCGCGGTTGGCGTAATGCAACGACAACTGGATATAGGCGCGCACCACGTTGTTCTGCAATTCGAGTTGGGCCTGGCGCGCTTCGGCGGCGCTCATGTGCGCCAGGTCGACGGCACGTTCGGTGGCATTGCTTTCGCGACCCCACAAGTCGAGGGCGTAGCTCAGGCCCAGGGACGTATTGTTGTCCCAGGTGTTGGCACCGCTCAGCTCGCCGGGACCATAGAACTGATCCTTCGGCCAGTTGTGGCGCTTGAGGGTGGTGTCGCTGTTGATCTGCAGCGACTCGGCCGACTCGGCAATCCCGGCCATGGCCCGCGCCTCACGCACTCGCGCGGCGGCCATGGCCAGGCTCGGGCTATGCTGCGTGGCCAAGTCGACCCAGTGGTTCAGTTGCGGGTCGCCGTAGGCTTGCCACCATTGCCCGGTGGGCCAGTGCGCGTCACGAGCCGCGCTCTGGATCGCCTCGTCGGTAGCCAGGTGGTTGGCGTCGAGAGACTGGCCTTGTGGGGCGATTCCTCCGGTTCCGATGCAGCCGCTGATTGCTAACGATAAAGCGCAAACACTGAGAGCCTTCAGCTCTCTGTTAATGAGAGTCTTGAGCTCTCTGCTGATGCGACGCGGCACGGCAAGCGAATTCCTGAGAGGGTGTTGCGGGGTAGGAGGCGCAATTCTAGGGTGCGATAGTAAGGACGATAAGCGGGCATTCCTGTGAATCATTGTTACCGTTCAGGCGATAATCCGGGCCGACTCGAAGAATGGGGATATTCATCCCGCCCCAGGAGCATTCCCCTACAGCGAGCTCGATCACCCGCCAGCAGAGTAGCGAGCATTCCCCCCTTCTGGAGTGCCTGAATGTTTTCAGCCGTCAGCACACAACCCGTCGTAGCGTCGATACCTTCGTCCTCACAAGAAACCGCTGACGCGCTGAGCAGACAGCTACATCGTTCGCCTGAGCGCCTTCCCCCCGGTAGTCGCCCCTTGCAACGTGATGCGCGCTGGGTCGCCGACCTTGTGCTGGAAAAGCTGGCGCCCCTTGCAAGCTTTCATCGTGATCGAGCGGCGATTGAGGCGCTGTACCAAAAACTATCGACCAGCGAGCCAAGCCTGGAGGTGTCGGTCGAGGAGCTATCGGACTACTACGCGTTGTTCAAAAAAGCCGAACACCAGCTTCGCCGACATCGCACGGACAATACGCCGAACATCGAAGCCGACTACACCCTGTGTCGTGCCCTCAAATGGCAGTTTCGAGCAGCCGTCAGCGATGTCAGACATCAGCGCCTGACACAACAGTTATTGCCGGCACTTGCTTATGTTCGCAACGGCGGCGAACGCAGCAACCACCGTCAAATCGGCTACAACTACGCGTTGGACCCAACGCTGCAGAACAGTACCGGGCCCCAACTGACAGTCGACTCTCGTCTGGAAATCAGTGCCGACCAGCGCGTCAAAAGCACGCGCGCCATCAGCCTGAAAGCCCAGTTGAAATCGTCGATCGATGAGCAATTTCAGACCCGCAGTCAACTCGGTATTGGCTATGTATCGTTTCGCGAGTACGCAAACCTGGAACAGTATGCCGATGCCCGCAGCCATTCCGTGCGCACCTCTCTAAGTGAGAGCATTCGTCGCACCGTAAAACACCTGCCCATTTTACTGCGTGACAGCCACAGCTTGCAGAGACACCTCGCCTACTCAGCGCTCAGCCAACCTTATGTCAGGGACACCCTGTCCAGCGCCGGCCTGACCGATGTTGAATTACCTAGCGTGGGGAATACCTCCCAACCGCTTATCACCGAAAGAGGTATCACTCTGCTTGCGAGTAACAAGGTGACAGTGGATGTCTTCGACACTCTGAAGATCAACACCACCTTTAAGCCAACCCTACAACACACTCACCGACATAGAACCCTGGATATCCTGGGCCTTTACGAAACAGCTCCTGAACTTGCACAACTTCGTCTGGCCTCGCACAAACACTACAACGATGACCCTGTGACACTGTTAACCGACATCAAAAGCCATATAGCCACCAGCAGCAAACAATTCACCCAACGGATCTGCACACCCGTGCCAGCGTTCAAGTTCAGCACCGCCCCGCACTCAAGAAACAAACAAGCCCAATCATTGTTGGAGCGCTATGTGCTGCTTAAGACACAATCGCGTCTCGATGAGCAACAGGGTAAGGAAATACGTACGCTGATCCAGCACAACCGTGCACACCTGCGACCCGACGCACTCAATGTCCACAAACTCACAGCTCGTGCCCAAATACTAAGTTTCTCTGCCGGAATAATGGCCTCTTCGCAGACCGAAACAGGCAAAGGCATATCGATTGAAGTCAGCCATCGCAAGCTCGACGATCCACACCTGAGCGGTGATTACCTGACAATCGATATCGCCCCTTTAAGGTCCCGGGAAATCGTAAAGAAAATGTTGCGCCAAGTACTTTCCTTCATTGGCGAGCAGACGTTCGACTGGGAAACCCTGATCCGTTCAATCAGCGAATCGCTGCTTGATCCCGTCAGGCTGTCTGCCACCCAAGTACTGGTCAAAATAAAGCACGGTCAACCGGTGATGTTGTATACCCGGCACACGGTAGTCAAAAACCGCGACTTGGAGCTGCCCAGGCCGTTTGCACAGATCAGTGGAATAGAGGCGCAGTCGTTGCGCGCTCGGCAGACCTTGCGCAACGAACAGCTGGGCTGCGAGTCGTTGGATCACGTCTTGCCAATCGCCCGCCGCTATCTGGAAAACCCAGATGAACGGCCGGGCTGGGACGATTACGTAGAACAGCACACCGATGATTTTCACACCTTGCTCGATACCCTTGGCGGGCAGGCTCACGGTACGATGCTGACCGCAGAGATTGACGCGCTCAAACGCATCAGCCCGGCACTCACCCGAGCCGCAGACGCCCTGATACAAGAGGCCCACACCGCCCTTGAAGCCCCTACCCGCGCAAATCGCGCCAGCGCACAGGCGGCATTTAATCACTTACTAAGAGAATATATGCCGCACTACGGGGCTAAAGTCCGTGAGGCCTGGACCTTGTCCTGATTTTCCGCCAGCGATGTCCGGGGAGAGCAGCGCCCAGCGGATACACACCTGCGCGCAACTTCATGTCACAATTTGGTATCTCCCTTGAGAACACTCCATGGACACTTTGCAAAACATGCGCGCCTTCAGTTGCGTGGCCGAAGCCGGCAGCTTCACCGCCGCCGCCGTGCAACTGGATACCACCACGGCCAATGTGTCGCGCGCGGTCTCCAACCTTGAGGCCCATCTGCAAACCCGCTTGCTCAACCGCACCACCCGACGCATCGCGCTGACCGAGGCCGGCAAACGCTATCTGCTGCGCTGCGAGCAGATCCTGGCCTATGTCGAGGAAGCCGAGGCCGAAGCCAGCGACGCCCACGCGCGCCCCGCCGGGCAGTTGAAAGTGCACACCATGACCGGTATCGGCCAGCACTTCGTCATCGATGCGATTGCGCGCTACCGCCGCACCCACCCGGACGTGACCTTCGACCTGACCCTGGCCAACCGCGTGCCGGACCTGCTTGATGAGGGCTACGACGTGTCCATCGTGCTGGCCAGCGAGCTACCGGACTCAGGCTTCGTGTCCCAGCGCCTGGGCATCACCTACAGCATCGCCTGCGCCTCGCCGGATTACGTCAAGGCCAAAGGTTGCGCGCAGCGCCCACAGGACTTGCTCAACCACGCCTGCCTGCGCCTGGTCAGCCCGGTGATCCAGTTGGATAAATGGACCTTCAACGGCCCCGAAGGCCAGGAAAGCGTGGCGATCAACACCTCGCCGTTCCTGGTGAACTCGGCCGACGCGATGAAAACCGCGATCACCAGCGGCATGGGCGTCGGCCTGTTGCCTGTGTACGCGGCCATCGAAGGCCTGCGCAACGGCACCCTGGTGCGAGTAATGCCCAACTACCGTTCCCAGGAACTGAACCTGTACGCCATCTACCCGTCGCGCCAATACCTGGATGCGAAGATCAAGACATGGGTGGAATACCTGCGCGGCTCGCTGCCGGAGATTCTGGCAGCGCACCAAGCGGAACTGGTGGCGTATGAGTTGAGTGGCAGCCTCAGCGGCGCGCGGATGGCCAACTGACAAGCGGCAGCAGGGATGTTAGCGTGCTTGGCATTCTTCCGTAGTCGATGAGCCCGCCTGCAATGAAAAAGACTGTCCTCGCCTTCAGCCGCGTCACCCCGGAAATGATCGAACGCCTGCAACAGGACTTCGAGGTGATCGCGCCCAACCCCAAGCTGGGCGACATCAACGCTCAATTCAATGAAGCCCTGCCCCACGCCCACGGCCTGATCGGCGTGGGCCGTAAGCTGGGGCGCGAGCAGTTGCAGGGCGCGAGCAAGCTGGAAGTGGTGTCCAGCGTGTCAGTGGGCTATGACAACTACGATGTGGCGTACTTCAACGAACGCGGGATCATGCTCACCAACACCCCCGACGTCCTCACCGAAAGCACCGCCGACCTGGCCTTTGCTTTGCTCATGAGCAGCGCCCGTCGGGTGGCCGAGCTGGACGCCTGGACCAAGGCCGGCCAGTGGAAAGCCAGCGTCGGCGCGCCGTTGTTTGGTTGCGATGTACATGGCAAAACACTCGGCATCGTCGGCATGGGCAACATCGGCGCGGCCGTGGCCCGGCGTGGGCGCCTGGGTTTCAACATGCCGATCCTGTACAGCGGCAACAGCCGCAAGCCGGCACTGGAGCAGGAGCTGGGCGCGCAATTTCGCAGCCTGGATGAGCTGCTGGCCGAGGCAGATTTCGTGTGCCTGGTGGTGCCGTTGAGCGACAAGACCCGTCATTTGATCAGCACCCGCGAACTAGGGTTGATGAAGTCCAGTGCGATCCTGATCAACATCTCCCGTGGCCCGGTGGTCGACGAACCGGCGCTGATCGAAGCCCTGCAAAACCAGCGCATCCGTGGCGCCGGGCTGGATGTGTATGAGCAGGAACCACTGGCCGAGTCGCCGCTGTTCCAACTGAACAATGCCGTGACCTTGCCGCACATCGGCTCGGCCACGAACGAAACTCGCGAAGCCATGGCCAACCGCGCCCTGGACAACCTGCGCAGCGCCCTGCTGGGCCAACGTCCGCAGGACCTGGTGAACCCGCAGGTGTGGAAGGGCTGACACCCGCTTATCCTCTGTAGGCGCCCGGCTTGCCGGCGATGGCGATCGTGCGGGCTTCATCGCCGGCAAGAACTAGGCGTCCCCCGGCTCCTACAGTTTTGGGGGCACAGGTCGATAACCTTCCATAGAAGATCGTCATCCCTGATCCACAGAAGGTTTTTATGTCCACCACCAAAGCCCGCGCAGACTCACTCTCGCTTCTGCTCTTTACCTTGCGCAGCGGCAAGCTGATGGCGATCAACCTGCTGAAAGTCAGCGAAATCATTCCCTGCCCGCCGCTGACCAAGCTGCCGGAGTCTCACCCCCACGTCAAAGGTATCGCCACTCTGCGCGGCAACTCGCTGGCGGTGATCGACCTGAGCCGCGCCCTCGGCGAAATGCCCCTGGCGGACCCTGACGGCGGCTGCCTGATCGTCACCGACGTGAGCCGCTCCAAGCAGGGCCTGCATGTGCAAGCCGTGAGCAAGATCGTGCATTGCCTGACCACCGACATTCGCCCGCCGCCCTACGGCTCCGGTGGCAACCGCGCGTTCATCACCGGGGTCACCCAGGTGGAAGGCGGCCTGGTGCAGGTGCTGGACATCGAGAAAGTCATCCACGGCATCGCCCCGGCACCGATCGAAGCGGCGCCGACCGACCTGACCATGGAAGAGGCCGAAGTGCTCGGCAATGCACGCATCCTGGTGGTGGACGACAGTCAGGTCGCCCTGCAGCAATCCGTGCACACTCTGCGTAACCTTGGCCTCACCTGCCACACCGCGCGTAGTGCCAAGGAAGCCATCGACGTGCTGCTGGAGCTGCAAGGCACGGTCGAGCAGATCAATGTGGTGGTGTCGGACATCGAAATGTCGGAAATGGACGGCTACGCCCTGACCCGCACCCTGCGCGAAACCCCGGATTTCCAGCACCTCTATGTACTGCTGCACACCTCCCTGGACAGCGCGATGAACAGCGAAAAAGCCCGGCTGGCCGGCGCCGACGCAGTGCTCACCAAATTCTCTTCGCCGGAGCTGACCAAGTGCCTGGTGGTGGCCGCACAAACGGTGGCGCAAAAAGGCCTGTGAGCGAATATTTCCAACTGCTGCGCCGCGACCTTATCGGCAGCCTGCCCGCCCCGCAGTGGCCGCTGGGCACGCAGTTGGATCATTACCGTGACGACCTGGCCCCGGCGATTCACGCCGTATTGCGCCTGACCCAGGATCAGGGTGGCGGTCGCGTTCCCAACTTGGAAACCTGGCAGCAGCAGTTCACCACCGATGCCGAGTTCGACCCCACGCTGTGCCTGGTGGCCAGCAACGACGACGGCATTCTCGCCGTGGCGCAGTGCTGGACCAGCGCGTTTATCAAGAACCTCTCCGTTCACCCCTGCGCCCAGGGCCAGGGATTGGGCCGCGCATTGCTGTTGCACTGCTTCCACGCCTTCAAGCAACGCGGTGAACCCTATGTGGACCTCAAGGTGTTGGAGAGCAACCTGCGTGCCCGCCAACTGTACGAAAGCGCGGGCATGAAACTTGTCCTGCGCGATGTGGTGCCACAGGACTGACAGGCACTGGCGTGTTACTTGCTTCCAGAGAGCGAATCGGTGAACAGAGGTAAAAACCCGTCACCGTTCTTGCGTGCCCTCTGACCTAGCCTGGTGACAGATCCGCCATGAATACTCAATTTTCCTGCGTCGGTTGCGGCAAATGCTGCTCCGACCACCACGTGCCCCTGACCCTCGAAGAAGCCCGGATGTGGGCGGCGGACGGCGGTAACGTCATCGTTCTGGCGGAAGGTTTCCTGGTCAATGGCCTGGGGCTACCCCAGCAGCAACGCGAACATGCCGAGCGCCGTTCGGTAGTGGTGCCCAGCGGCAGTACCGAGGCGTTTGTGGCAATCACCTTTGCCGCCTACAACGCCGGACGCTGCCGGAATCTTGACGAAGACAACCGGTGCCGCATCTATGAGCGTCGCCCGTTGGTGTGCCGCATCTATCCGATGGAAATCAACCCGCATATCCCGCTGAACCCCGCCGCCAAGGACTGCCCGCCGGAGTCCTGGGAACAGGGCCCGGCGCTGATCGTCGGCGGTGAGCTGATGGACCAGGACCTGGCGGAACTGATCCGCCGCTCGCGCCAGGCCGACCGCGACGATGTGCAGACCAAGGAAGCGGTGTGTGCCTTGCTGGGCATTCGCACCACGGCGCTCAAGGGTGATGGCTTTACCGCTTACTTGCCGGACATGGGCGCATTCGCCCAGGCGATTGAGTTGGCGGTGAGTCAGCCGTCCGTGGCCAATGAATGGGTGTTCCATGTGTCGGGGTTGGACATCGCCGAGCAGGTGCTGGATGCCGGGGCGCAGATTGCCACCGAAGTGCCGGCCAACTATGCGTTTATCCCGTTACGCGCGGCTTAGACCAGAATTCTCTCGCCAATTGACGCAGATCCTCCGCCAACGCCGCCACATCGCTTGAGCTGAGCTGGCTTTGCTGCCCGGCGCTGACGGTGGCCTCCCCGGCGTTCCGAATGCCGACGATATTGCGGTTGATGTCTTCACTCACCGCGCTCTGTTCTTCCACAGCTGTTGCGATCTGCTGGCTCATGGCGGTGATTTGCGTGACGCGCTGGCTGATGCCATCCAGCGCGGCGGCGGCACGTTGTGCTTGTTCGACGCTGGCTTCGACGTGCTCGCTACTCTGGGCCATGGCCTGCACCGCATCACGGGCGCCGCCTTGCAGGGTGCTGATCATGCGCTGGATTTCATCGGTCGATTGCTGCGTGCGCTGCGCCAGTCCGCGCACTTCATCCGCCACCACGGCAAACCCGCGCCCCTGCTCACCCGCGCGCGCCGCTTCGATAGCGGCATTCAGCGCCAGCAGGTTGGTCTGCTCGGCAATCGTGCGGATCACCTCCAGCACGCCGCTGATCTCGCCGCTGTGGTTTTCCAACTGGTGGATCACCTCAGTGGCACGCGCCAATTCCTGGGACAGGCGCAACACGGCATCACGGCTTTGATCCACGCGCTGATGGCCTTCGCGGGTTTCGCTGCCAGCCTGGTCGGCAGCCTTGGACGCCTGCTGCGCGTGGTTGGCCATTTCGGCCACGCTGGCGGCCATCTGGTGGATCGCCGCCGCCACTTGGTCGGTCTGGGTTTGCTGACCCAGGCTACTGGCGTGGCTGCTGTCGAGGTGCCGCACCAATTGCGCGGCATGGCCGGACAGGCGCTGAGAGGCATCGCCGATACGGCCCACCACGGCGCCCACCTGGGCTTCGAGCATGTGCAGGGCAAACTCGATCTGCCCACACTCGTCACGACGTCCGGTATAGATCGCCTGGCTCAGGGGATTGTCGGCGATGCGGCGCGCCCGTTCTTGCAACTGGGCCAGGGGCCGCAAGATCGCCCGCACACCCATAGCCCCAACCGCACATCCCGCCAGAAGCGTGGGTAATTGCCAGGCCAACGCGTATTCCGCCAGGCCCAGACCCAACGCCCAGGTCGCACCACAGGTGACGGCGACCCAAGCCACCAGTTTCGTGCCGATGCCGATGGCCGTCCCCGTCGCACGCTTGCCGGCTCGCAAGCGCGCGTAGGCCCGCTCTGCCAGGGTAATCCTGCGGGCATCCGGCTTGGTACGCACCGATTGATACTCCACCGTCGCTCCGTCGCGGGTCACCGGCGTGGCATAGGCGCTGACCCAATAGTGATCGCCGTTCTTGCAACGGTTTTTCACCATGCCCATCCACGAACGCCCGCCCTTCAGGGTTTGCCACATATGGGCAAACGCCTCGGACGGCATATCCGGATGGCGCAGGACGTTATGCGGCATGCCCAGCAGCTCGTCGTGGCTGTAACCGCTGATGTCGATAAAGTCCTGGTTGGCGTAGGTAATCGCGCTGGTCAGGTCGGTGGTCGAAAGGATATTGGCGTCGGGGGCAAAGTCCACATTCCGACCGGTGACCGGCAGATTGATCTTCATGGAGAAGCGCGCTCGTGATTGTTGGAGGAGTCGGCAGGGCGTCGACTCTAAGCGCACCGGAGGGGCAAATACTGATCCAGCTCATGTTCCGCGCGATTAATTGGCCATCATTGTGGGTCCAATCGATAAGGCGCAAGGATCCGTTGGTATTCACCATTGTGCTTGAGCTGTTCGAGGGCGCGGTTGAGTTCAGTACGCAACGCAGTGTCCGTGTTGCGCAATGCGATCGCGATGCCGTCGCCCAGTAGCTCAGCGGAAACAGCAGGGCCCAGGAAGTCGAAATCCGCGCCGGCAGCAGTGTCGAGCAGTACGTTGCGGATTTCCACGGGGCCCTGCAGTGTCGCATCGATATGGCCTGCCACCAGGCTACGGACCAGTTCGTCGTTGAGCCAAAAACTTCTGATGATCACACCTTCCCGAGCCCACTGAGACAAGGCAAAGGCTTCGCGATTACTCCCTAGCAAAACGCCGACACGCTTGCCTTTGAGTGACGTTGTAGTCGGCATGAGGCCCGAGGCCCGGTGCGCAACGAGGCGCGTGGTGACCGGGTAGAGGTTATCGGTGAAACTCACCCGGCGGCGCCGTTGAGGTGTGGAGGCAATGCCCATGATTGCATCGAATTTCCGGGCGTCCAGGTCGTTGAAGTTTTCGACCAGCACCTGATCGATCCAGGTACAGCGCACATTCAATTGCTGGCACAGGGCATTACCGAGCTCGATGTGCATGCCGACCAGTTGCCCTTGCGGATCGCGACTCTGGAAGGGAGGGAACAACGCGGCAACCGCAAAACGGATTTCGCGCCGTGGTTGATCAATGCCTGCGACGGCATCCACCGCGAGCAATAGGACAAGCGCTACACAAAGGTGTATCAGGGCCACAGAAAACGTCCTTTTCCGGAAAGAGCACCCTCCGCTCAGGCCCGATACGAAACCAGGGCAGAGCGGAAGCTGTGCAAGCTTTCAAGAAACGGTCGCATGCCTACAAGCAGAAACATCGACGGGAGCTGTAGGCAACATCCGCCAAATATTACAACCGATTAATCTTAACGTTTACCCATTGAGCGACGGGTGCCCGGCGGGGCCATGCCCGGGGACTTGGTGTGGCCGTTCTTGGCTCCATTCTTGTACCAGGGCTGGGCGGCGTTCTTGGCCCCAGCCAGTTCACCCGGCTTGAAGGGAAACTTGAACGCCGGGATCTCGGCTTTTTCAACGCCTTCGGCGCTGGCCGGAGCGACAAGGTCGGCCGCTTCAACAGGGGGTTGTGTCGGGGAAGTCATAGGGGCTCCGGCGCGGGTATTGGTGTAAAAGCGCGAGTATAGCGGGGCCGGAGGGCCAAGCGGTAAGCTTCAAGCGGCAAGTTTAAAGCACTAGCTGTCATGGCTGTCAGTTTGACGTCACGATCCTGACCGGGTCGCCGCGCTATAAAGCTATTATCCAAACCTCAACTTGCAGCTTGCAGCTTGAAACGTGCAACTGCGCCTCTGGTGTCCTTCGATGCACATTCAACGAAAAACCGCCCTGATCGTGGGGGTCCTCGTGGTGTTGGCCGTTGCAACCTGGGCACTGACCCGACCGGCCAAGTCCAAACTGGCGGCACCCACCGCGATTCCGGTGCGGGTGGTGAGCGTGGCGCAGCAGGACATTCCGCGCTTTGTCAGCGGGATCGGCTCAGTGTTGTCGCTACACAGTGTGGTGATTCGCCCGCAAGTGGACGGCATCCTGACTAAATTGCTGGTCAAGGAAGGCCAGTTGGTCAAGGCCGGTGACCTGCTGGCGACCATCGATGACCGCTCGATCCGCGCCAACCTTGACCAGGCCAAGGCCCAACTGGGCGAAAGCCAGGCGCAGTTGCAGGTAGCGCTGGTCAACCTCAAGCGCTACAAGGAATTGAGCGTCGACGACGGCGTGTCCAAGCAGACTTATGACCAGCAACAAGCCCTGGTCAACCAGCTCAAGGCTACCGCGCAAGGCAACCAGGCCGCGATCGATGCGGCTCAGGTACAACTTTCCTACACGCAGATTCGCTCGCCGGTCAGCGGCCGCGTCGGTATTCGCACCGTGGATGAAGGCAACTTCTTGCGCACCGCCGATACCCAGGGCCTGTTTTCCGTGACCCAGATCGACCCGATTGCCGTCGAGTTCTCCCTGCCGCAACAAATGCTGCCCACCTTGCAGGGCCTGATCGCAGCGCCCACAAAAGCCAGCGTCGATGCCTACCTGGGCGCCGACACCGATGGCCAGACCGGCGACTTGCTCGGCGAAGGTCACCTGAGCCTGATCGACAACCAGATCAGCTCCACCACCGGCACCCTGCGCGCCAAGGCCGAATTCAACAATGCCTCGCAGCGCCTGTGGCCTGGGCAACTGGTGACCATCAAGATCCAGACCGCCCTCGACAAAAACGCCTTGGTGGTGCCACCGACCGTCGTGCAACGCGGCCTGGACTCGCATTTTGTGTACCGGGTCAACGGTGACAAGGTGGACGTGGTGCCGGTGCAAGTCACCTACCAGAACAGCGACGTGAACATCATCAAGGGCGTACAGGCCGGCGATGTGCTGGTCAGTGACGGCCAGTCGCGACTCAAGGCCGGCGCCCAGGTGGAAGTCCTCAAGGAGCCACCGCAGGTGATCCAGACCGTCGATGCCAAGGTGCAGCCATGAGCCGTTCGCCGTCAGCCTGGTGCGTCGACCACCCGGTCGCCACCCTGCTGCTGACCTTTGCCCTGGTGCTGCTCGGGCTGATTGCCTTCCCGCGCCTGGCAATCGCCCCACTGCCGGAAGCGGAATTTCCGACGATCCAGGTCACTGCCACCTTGCCCGGCGCCAGCCCGGACACCATGGCCTCGTCCGTGGCCACGCCGTTGGAGGTGCAATTCAGCGCCATCCCCGGCATGACCCAGATGACCTCCAGCAGTGCGCTGGGCTCAAGCTTGCTGACCCTGCAATTCACCTTGAACAAAAGCATCGATACTGCCGCGCAGGAAGTACAGGCGGCGATCAACACGGCGTCCGGCAAGCTACCCAGCGATATGCCGAGCCTGCCGACCTGGAAGAAGGTCAACCCGGCGGACAGCCCGGTACTGATCCTCAGCGTCAGCTCCAACAGCATGCCCAGCACCGAACTGAGTGATTACGTGGAAACCCTGCTGGCCCGGCAGATCAGCCAGATCGACGGCGTAGGCCAGATCAACATCACCGGCCAGCAGCGCCCGGCAATCCGCGTCCAGGCATCGCCGGACAAACTCGCCGCCATCGGCCTGACCCTGGCCGATATCCGTTTGGCCATCCAGCAATCGAGCCTCAACCTGGCCAAGGGCGCGATCTACGGCGAGAACAGCGTGTCGACCCTGTCGACCAATGACCAGTTGTTCCACCCGGAGGACTACGCGCAGTTGATCGTGTCCTACAAGGACGGGGCACCGGTTCAACTGAGGGATATCGCCAAGGTCATCAACGGCTCGGAAAACGCCTACGTACAGGCCTGGTCCGGCGACACACCCGGGGTCAACCTGGTGATCTCGCGCCAGCCCGGCGCGAACATCGTCGAAACCGTGGACCGCATTCAAGCCGAGCTGCCGCGCCTGCAAGCCATGCTGCCGGCGTCGGTGCAGGTCAGCGTGTTGACCGACCGTACCAAGACCATCCGCGCGTCGCTGCATGAGGTGGAAGTGACGCTGCTGATCGCCATCCTGCTGGTGGTGGCGGTGATGGCGCTGTTCCTGCGGCAGTTGTCGGCGACGATGATTGTGTCCAGCGTGCTGGGCGTATCGCTGGTCGCCAGCTTTGCATTGATGTACCTGATGGGCTTCAGCTTGAACAACCTCACGCTGGTGGCGATCGTGATCGCCGTAGGGTTTGTGGTGGACGATGCCATCGTGGTGGTGGAAAACATTCACCGCCACTTGGAAGCCGGGCTCGACAAGCGCGAAGCGGCGATCAAAGGCGCTGGTGAAATCGGCTTTACCGTGGTGTCTATCAGCTTCTCGCTGGTGGCAGCGTTTATTCCCCTGTTGTTCATGGGCGGCGTGGTCGGCCGGTTGTTCAAGGAGTTCGCCTTGACGGCCACCTCGACCATCCTGATTTCGGTGGTGGTCTCGCTGACGTTGGCACCGACACTCGCCGCGCTGTTCATGCGCGCGCCCACTCATCATGCCCACGACAAACCCGGTTTCAGCGAGCGACTGCTGGCCGCCTATGCACGCAACCTGCGTCGTGCGCTGGCGCATCAACGCAGCATGGCGGCAATTTTCGTGGTGACCCTGGCCTTGGCCGTGGTCGGCTATGTGTTTATCCCCAAGGGCTTCTTCCCCGTGCAAGACACCGGTTTTGTGCTGGGCACCAGCGAAGCGGCGGCCGATGTGTCCTACCCGGACATGGTCGCCAAGCACAAAGCCCTGGCCGAGATCGTCAAGGCCGACCCGGCGGTGGAAGCGTTTTCCCATTCAGTGGGTGTGACCGGCAGCAACCAGACCATCGCCAATGGCCGTTTCTGGATCGCCTTGAAGGACCGCGGCGACCGCGATGTGTCCGCCAGCCAGTTCATCGACCGTATCCGCCCGAAACTGGCAAAGGTGCCGGGCATCGTCCTGTACCTGCGCGCCGGCCAGGACATCAACTTGAGCTCCGGCCCCAGCCGCGCCCAGTACCAGTATGTGCTCAAGAGCAATGACGGCCCGACGCTCAATACCTGGACCCAGCGCCTCACCGAAAAACTGCGCGCCAACCCGGCGTTTCGCGACCTGTCCAACGACCTGCAACTGGGCGGCAGCATCACCCACATCAGCATCGACCGCCAGGCCGCCGCGCGCTTTGGCCTCACCGCCACCGATGTGGACCAGGCGCTGTACGACGCGTTCGGCCAGCGCCAGATCAACGAATTCCAGACCGAGATCAACCAGTACCAAGTGGTGCTGGAACTCGACACCCAGCAACGCGGCAAGGCCGAAAGCCTCAACTACTTTTACCTGCGCTCGCCGCTGACCAATGAGATGGTGCCGCTGTCGGCGCTGGCCAAGGTTGACCCGCCCACAGTGGGGCCACTTTCGATCAGCCATGACGGCATGTTCCCGGCCGCCAATCTGTCGTTCAACCTGGCACCGGGTGTGGCCTTGGGCGACGCGGTGATCATGCTCAACCAGGCCAAGAATGAAATTGGCATGCCAACCACCATCATCGGTAACTTCCAGGGTGCGGCCCAGGCATTCCAGAGTTCGTTGGCCAGCCAGCCGTGGCTGATCCTGGCGGCACTGGTGGCGGTCTACATTATTCTCGGCGTGCTGTACGAGAGTTTCGTGCACCCGTTGACGATCATCTCCACCTTGCCGTCAGCGGGGTTGGGCGCGCTGATCATGCTGTCGCTGATGGGCCAGGACTTTTCGATCATGGCCTTGATCGGCCTAGTGCTGTTGATCGGTATCGTGAAGAAGAACGGCATCCTGATGATCGACTTCGCCCTCGATGCCCAGCGCGTGCGCGGGTTGCCACCTGAAGAGGCGATCTACGAAGCCTGCGTTACACGGTTCCGACCGATCATCATGACCACCCTCGCCGCCCTGCTTGGCGCGGTGCCGCTGATGCTCGGCGCCGGCCCCGGTGCGGAAATGCGCCAGCCGCTGGGTATCGCGGTGGTCGGCGGCCTGCTGGTGAGCCAGGCACTGACGCTGTTCACCACACCGGTCATATACTTGTACCTTGAGAAGTTTTTCCACCGGCCCAAACCAATGCCTGCGTTGGCGACCACAGATTGAGGCCCGGCTCTGGAGCAAAAAGGCTCATGCGCATTCTGATTATTGAAGATGAAGAAAAAACCGCGGATTACCTGCACCGCGGCCTGACGGAACAAGGCTACACCGTCGATGTGGCCCGCGAAGGCGTCGAGGGTCTGCACCTGGCGCTCGAAAACGACTACGCAGTGATCGTGCTCGACGTGATGCTGCCCGGCCTCGACGGCTTTGGCGTGCTGCGCGCCTTGCGCGCGCGCAAACAGACGCCGGTGATCATGCTGACCGCTCGCGAACGCGTGGAAGATCGTATCCGTGGCCTGCGCGAAGGCGCCGACGATTACCTAGGCAAGCCGTTTTCTTTCCTGGAACTGGTCGCCCGCCTGCAAGCCCTGACCCGTCGCAGCGGTGGGCATGAGCCGGTGCAGGTGACTGTCGCCGACCTGTGGATCGACCTAATCAGCCGCAAGGCCAGCCGCAACGGCCTGCGCCTGGACCTGACTGCCAAGGAGTTCTCGCTGCTCAGCGTATTGGCGCGGCGCCAGGGTGAGATCCTGTCCAAGACCGCGATTGCGGAGATGGTCTGGGACATCAATTTCGACAGCGACGCCAACGTGGTGGAAGTGGCAATCAAGCGCCTGCGCGCCAAGCTTGACGGGCCGTTCGACACCAAGCTGCTGCACACCATCCGGGGCATGGGGTATGTGCTGGAGAGTCGAAGTGCCAGTTAACTCCATTGCCCTGCGCCTGAGCAGCCTGTTCACCCTGGTGGCGGCGCTGATCTTCCTGTTGATCGGCGGCGCGCTGTATCAACAGGTGGACCGCAGCCTGGGCTTGCTGCCGGGCGCCGAGCTGGATGCGCGCTACAGCGTGTTGGAGTCCTCGGTAAATCGCTTTGGCACGCCGGACCATTGGGTGAAGATGCAGGCAAAGCTCAAGCTGTTGGGCGAGGAGGACAAACGCATCCGCTTCTGGGTAGTGAGCAGCGATCCGAACTACGAATACGGCAACCCGGACGCACAGATCCGCGCCTTTGCCGAGGGGCCGACGGGAAAGCACGACCTGCGCCTGCCGGGGCGCGAATATCCGCTCAAAGTGCTGGTGAGCCAGTTCCCGGCCAAGGATCAGCGCCCGCCGCTGCGTTTCATGATCGCCATCGACACGGAAAATTTCCGGGCGACCCAGCACCACCTGCTGGTCGCATTGGTCAGCCTGGCGCTGGTGGGTGTAGTGCTGGCGTCATTGCTGGGATTCTGGGTGGCGCGCATCGGGCTCAAACCCTTGGGCAAGCTCTCGGATGAGGCGCAGAAGCTCGCACCACCAAAACTGTCTGGCCGCCTGCAGCTGTCGCCGCTGCCGCCGGAACTGAGCCAGTTCGTCAACTCGTTCAACTCTACGTTGGACCGCGTCGAGCAGGCCTATTCGCGCCTGGAGTCGTTCAACGCCGACGTGGCCCACGAACTGCGCTCGCCGCTGACCAACCTGATCGGCCAGACCCAAGTGGCCCTGACCCGCGGACGGTCGGCCGAGCATTACTTCGAGGTGCTGCAATCCAATCTTGAAGAACTGGAGCGCCTGCGTTCAATCATCAACGACATGCTGTTCCTGGCCAGCGCCGACCAGGGCAGCAAGGCCACCAAGCTGATCGAAAGCTCCCTGGCCGACGAAGTGGCGACTACCCTCGACTACCTGGACTTCATCCTCGAAGACGCGCAAGTCGAGGTGCAGGTACGCGGCGATGCCACGGTGCAGATCGAAAAAGCCCACCTGCGCCGTGCCCTGATCAACCTGCTGAGCAATGCGGTGCAGCACACCGCGCCTGGGCAGGTGATCGTGGTGAATATCGAGGCGCAAGAACATCAAGTGGCGATCGGCGTAACCAACCCCGGCGACGTCATTGCCAGCGAACACTTGCCACGCCTGTTCGAACGGTTTTATCGGGTGGATGCGTCACGCAGCAACAGCGGCGCCAACCATGGCCTGGGGCTGGCCATCGTCAAGGCGATTGCCTTGATGCACGGTGGTGATGTGTTCGTGCGCAGTGAGGGCGGCGGCAATACCTTTGGCATCACTTTGCCCGTCTGACACTGCCGGCGATGGCGGTGTTCGGGTCGACGTGTGCATTACTGACCCACCGCTATCGCCGGCAAGCCGGCTCCTAAAGGAACCGCGGTGTGTTTGTTGCGATTTGGGCAACAGTCATTATCTTGTTACACTCTGTATCGTACCGCTCACCTGCGTTAATTTGACGCATCGATGAGCGCGACGGCAAAGGCAGTCTCCGCTTACCCGAATTTCCCTCGACTTTTTTCCAGGGCTCTACACTGGGAATCTGTCTTAAAGCCGCTGACTTCAGCGGCTTTTTTTTGCCGTAAAAAAGGCCAGGCACACCCAACGACATTGGCCGTTTTCGATTGACCAAAGGAGCTCCACCGGTGAAGAACTCGCTGACGTTCACCCCGTTATTCCTCGCGATTGCAGCAACGATTGCCCCCCTCGCCCACGCGGCAGACGCCACCCCCGCCGACGGTTTCGTCGAAGGTGCCCACCTCAATATCAACACCCGCAACTACTACATGAACCGCGACCGTCGCGACATCCACACCGATGACAGCAAGGAATGGGGCCAGGGTTTCATCGGCACCTTCGAATCCGGCTACACCCAGGGCACCGTCGGCTTCGGCCTGGACGCCCATGCCATGCTCGGTCTGAAGCTGGACGGCGGTGGCGGTACGGATGGTTCCAGCATCCTTCCGTACGGCAGTGGCAACGGTAAGGCGCCCGGCTCGTTCTCGACGGCGGGTGGCGCTTTGAAAATGCGCGCGTTCGATACCGAGTTGAGGGCCGGCGACCTGTTCCTCAATAACCCAGTGATCGCCGGCGGCGCAACCCGCATGCTGCCGCAGACCTTCCGTGGCGTGAGCCTGACCAACCACAGCCTCGACGGCTGGATGTTCGAAGGTGGCCAGGCCAGCTTCACCAAGCTCTACAACCAGAGCGGCCACCGCCGCATTGGCACCAGCTATGGTGCGCTGCCCAGCAATACCGATAGCCAGCACATGAACTGGGCCGGCGTGTCGTTCAGCGGCATCGACGGGCTGACCAGCAACCTCTACGCCTCCGAGCTCAAGGACGTGTGGAACCAGTACTACTACGACCTGGACTACACCTATGTGGTGAACGAGATGATCAGTCTCAACCCCGGCCTGCACTACTACCATACCCAGGACACCGGGCAGTCGTTGCTGGGGGATATCGACAACAACACCTACAGCCTGCACTTCACCGTGGACGTCGGCCATCACAGCGTCACGGCTGCATACCAGCGGGTCAACGGCAACACACCGTTCGACTACATCGCCCAGGGCGACAGCGTGTACCTGGACAACTCCCAGCAGTACTCCGACTTCAACGGTCCCAATGAGCGCTCGTGGAAACTCAAGTACGCTTATAACTTTGGCGGCCTGGGCCTGCCCGGCCTGACCTCGGCCGTGTCCTACATCAGCGGCAAGACCGACCTGACCAAGGTCGACCCGCAAAGCCGTGGCTATAGCGCGTGGTACAGCGCCGACGGTAAAGACGCCAAGCATTGGGAACGGGACATCGACCTGAAATACGTAGTGCAGGGCGGCAAGGCCAAGGACCTGGCGGTGCGCCTGCAATGGGCGGTCAACCGTGGCAGCAATGGTTACTCGGCGGTGGATCGGGATGTGGATGAATACCGGGTGATCGTCGACTACCCGATCAACGTGTTCTGACAGACGTCTTTTTCTTTATAACCAGGTATTTAATTTTCATCGGGTAGAACTAAACTGCCAGCATCCTCACCGCTGAAGTCTGCCCGATGAGTCCACGCCCTGTTCGTACCTCACCCGCACATCCTGAGTTGTTACTGATGCTGGGCAGCGGGCTCAGCGTTGCCCTGATTGTGATCATTGTCGCGGTGCTGTTGATTCGCGAACACGCCAGCACGCTTGAGGCGGCCAAGCGATCTACCACCAATATCGCCCAATTGATCAACGCCGACGTGCTGCGTAACGTCGAGCTGTATGACCTGGCGCTCAACGGGCTGATTACGGCCACGCAACGTGAAGACCTGTCCCAGGTTGCCGCCAATATCCAGCACTTGGTGCAGTTTGATTTATCCACGGCGGCGCCTTTCAAAGGTGAGGTCTTGCTGCTGGATGCCAACGGCAAGGTTATCGCCGACTCCTCCACACTGCGGCCCACGCCACGTAATTTTGCCAGCCGCGATTATTTCCAGGTGCATGCCAAGGACGCCAACGCCGGCCTGTTTATCAGTCGACCCTTCAAGATCCATTGCGACTGCGACCAGGTCTGGCGCATGGCATTCAGTCGACGTGTGTCGGGCCCCAAGGGGGAGTTTGTCGGCGTAGCGGTCGCGACCATGCGCCTGGCGTATTTCGACCAGCTCTTCAACACCCTGACCATCGGCAACGGCAGCAGCGTCAACCTGCTGAACAACAACGGCATTCTCCTGGCCCAGCAGCCGCTGCTCGAACGCGACATGATCGACAAGGACCTGAGTGACCGGCCTAACTTCAAGCGAATACTGCGCGACGGAAGCGGCAGCTTTCAGGCGATCTCTGCCATCAGTGGTAAAGAGCGCCTGTATACCTTTACCAATGTCGGTGCCCTGCCGCTGATCGTGGTGGTTGCATTGTCCAGCGAGGACGTATTCGCGCCCTGGAGACGCGCGGCACTGCTGACCAGTGGTGCCACCGGGGTGCTCTGCGCCGGTTTGTTGTGGCTGACCTGGTTGCTACGCCGGGAACTGCGACGGCGGCGTCGCGCTGAACGAGTACTGTCAGAACTGGCAGCCACCGATGCGTTGACCGGCCTGGCCAACCGGCGCGTTCTGGATGAACGCCTGCGCCTTGAGTGGGACCGCGCTCAGCGCTCCACCGAGCCGCTGACGGTGCTGATGATTGACGTGGACCACTTCAAGGCCTTCAACGACCGCCACGGCCATCACGGTGGCGACGACGCGTTGCGCAGCGTGGCCCAGGTGATCGGCAGCAACATCCGCCGACCGGCCGACCTGGCCGCACGTTATGGCGGCGAAGAGTTTGCGGTGGTGCTGCCGGTGACCGACGCCAAGGGCGCCTGGGTGATCGCCGAGCACATCCGCAGCGCCATCGAGCACTTGCCCAAGGTGGCAGGCGATGACCAGCCGATTACGGTGAGCATTGGCATGAGCACTTGGGACAAGCGTAGCCGTCAGTCGCTGGAGGCGTTGTTGCTAAGTGCGGATCAGGCGCTCTATGAAGCCAAGCACACCGGGCGCAACCGTATCGTGGATGCTTCGGTCCTTTAATGAACACGGCGTTTCTGTGGTGAGCGGGCTTGCCCCGCGCTGGGGCGCGAAGCGGCCCTAAAAACAGACGCCGCGCTTCTTCAGGCTGAACCGCGCTGGCAGTACTGGGGCCGCTCCGCAGCCCAGCGCGGGGCAAGCCCGCTCACCACAACAAGCCCGCTCACCACAATAGGCCCGATCGCCACTAAGCACCCTAAAATTCAGGCATAAAAAAAGGCCACCCGAAGATAGCCTTTCAAAACTAAAGAAAGAGAGTTGTTACTTACACCGCCGCAACGGGACGCATGTAAGAGATCGGTGCGGTGCTGGCATCTTCGAAGGTCACGACTTCCCAAGCGTCTGTCTGCTCAATCAACTTGCGCAGCAGCTGGTTGTTAAGGGCGTGGCCCGACTTGAAGCCTTTGAACTCGCCTATCAGGCTATTGCCCAGCAGGTAGAGGTCACCGATTGCATCGAGGATCTTGTGCTTCACGAATTCGTCTTCGTAGCGAAGGCCGTCTTCGTTCAGTACACCATCCGCGTCGACCACAATGGCGTTTTCAACGCTGCCGCCGAGTGCGAGGTTGTGCTTGCGCAGGTACTCGATGTCACTCATGAAGCCAAAGGTACGGGCGCGGCTGACTTCTTTTACGAACGAAGTGCTGGAAAAATCCACGCTTGCACTTTGGGTGCGGTCACGGAATACCGGGTGATCGAAATCGATCTCAAAGCTCACTTTAAAGCCTTCGAACGGGACGAAGGTGGCGCGCTTGTCGCCGTCTTCTACTGTCACTTCCCGCAGAATGCGAATGAACTTCTTGGCTGCGTCCTGTTCTTCCAGGCCGGCAGATTGAATCAAGAATACGAAGGGTCCAGCGCTGCCATCCATGATCGGGACTTCGGACGCGGAGAGCTCGACGTAGGCGTTATCGATGCCCAGGCCAGCCATGGCCGAGAGCAAGTGCTCCACCGTATCCACTTTGACGTCACCGTTGACCAATGTGGTCGACATCGTGGTTTCGCCAACGTTTTCCGCGCGAGCAGGAATCTGCACCACAGGGTCCAGGTCGGCACGAACAAACACGATGCCGGTGTCGACAGGTGCAGGTTTGAGGGTCAGGTATACCTTCTCCCCGGAGTGCAGACCTACACCTGTGGCACGGATAATATTCTTCAGGGTGCGTTGTTTAATCATGGCTTGGACCGCTTGAGCGCAAATTGCGAACTGGTATCAACAAAGGCTGGCGATAATAGCAGACCAGACCTTTGCTGAACACCAATCACCTTCATAGCCCTGATACATTCCATTAATCGGCCTGACGACGCAAGAATGCCGGGATGTCCAGGTAGTCCAGGTCATCTTGCGGATTCGGGCTACGGGACGCCGCAGCACCGGCCTGAGCCTGGTTGCGCATCACGGTCGGACGGTCCAGATCACGGTAGTTCACCGACGGCAGTTCCTGGCGCGAAGGCGCTGGAGCGGCAGCCGCTTGGCTGGCGTGGCTGGCTTGGGCGTTGTGCAGGGTGTTGTCGATCACCTTCACAGGCTTCTCGATTTTTGCACCCAGGCCGGTCGCAACCACGGTTACATGCAGCTCGTCGCGCATGTCCGGATCGATCACGGTACCGACTTTGACCATCGCGTGCTCGGAAGCGAAGGCTTCGATGATGCTACCCACGTCGGAGTACTCACCCAGGGACAGGTCAGGACCGGCGGTGATGTTCACCAGGATGCCGCGTGCACCTTGCAGGTTCACGTCTTCAAGCAACGGGTTGCGGATGGCCGCTTCGGTGGCTTCACGCGCACGGTTCGGACCGCTGGCGCAGCCAGTGCCCATCATCGCCATGCCCATTTCGCTCATCACGGTGCGTACGTCGGCAAAGTCGACGTTGATCATGCCTGGGCGCTTGATGATGTCGGAGATACCGCGAACGGCACCGGCCAGTACATCGTCAGCCTTGGCGAACGCGGACAGCAGGCTTGCGTCCTTGCCCAGGATAGTCAGCAGTTTCTCGTTGGGGATGGTGATCAACGAGTCGACGCTTTCAGACAGCAGACGGATACCTTCGTCGGCAATCTGCATGCGCTTGCGGCCTTCGAACGGGAACGGACGGGTCACGACAGCGACCGTCAGAATGCCCATTTCCTTGGCCACTTCGGCAATGATCGGCGCAGCACCGGTACCGGTACCGCCGCCCATGCCGGTGGTGATGAACACCATGTTGGTGCCTTGCAGCACTTCAGCAATACGCTCGCGGTCTTCCAGCGCGGCTTGACGGCCGACTTCCGGGTTGGCGCCAGCGCCGAGGCCCTTGGTCACGGCTGTGCCCAATTGCAGGATGGTCCGCGCGCCGATGCTTTTCAGCGCCTGGGCATCAGTGTTGGCGCAGATGAATTCAACGCCTTCAATGTTGCTCTTGACCATGTGGTTGACAGCGTTGCCGCCGCCACCGCCGACACCGATCACTTTGATGACCGGGCTTGCGGGGATGTTGTCTACGAGTTCGAACATGTTCCCTCTCCTTTCGTTTTCTCTAGTTTTTTCGCCTACTGCTTACAACGGTGTCGCGGTAAATCTTAAAAATTGCCTTTGACCCATGCCTGCAAACGCTCGAACAACGGCGCTTTCGCCTCGTCGTCGCTGCGGTAGCTGTCACGGTTGCTCGGGCCCGACAGGGAAATGCCGTCGGTCTGCTTTTGCAGTCCGTACAACAGCAAGCCCACACCGGTGGAATAAATCGGGTTGCGTACTACGTCGCCCAAGCCTTTGACGCCATGGGGCACGCCCAGGCGGACTGGCATGTGGAAGATTTCCTCGGCCAGTTCGACCGCGCCTTCCATCTTCGAGGTGCCACCGGTCAGCACAATGCCGGCCGGGATCAAATCTTCGTAGCCGCTGCGACGCAGTTCCGCCTGGATCAGGGTGAACAGTTCGTCGTAGCGCGGCTCGACCACTTCGGCCAGGGCCTGGCGCGACAGTTCACGCGGTGGACGATCGCCCACGCTCGGCACCTTGATGGTCTCGCCGGCACCGGCCAGTTTGGCCAGGGCGCAGGCGTAGCGAATCTTGATTTCTTCGGCGTACTGGGTCGGTGTACGCAGCGCCATGGCGATGTCGTTGGTCACCTGGTCGCCGGCAATCGGGATCACGGCGGTGTGACGGATCGCACCCTCGGTGAAGATCGCGATGTCGGTGGTGCCGCCGCCGATGTCGACCAGGCACACGCCCAGCTCTTTCTCGTCGTCGGTCAGTACCGAATAGGCCGAGGCCAACTGCTCGAGAATGATGTCGTCGATTTCCAGGCCGCAGCGGCGCACGCATTTTTCAATGTTCTGTGCGGCGTTGACGGCGCAGGTCACCACGTGGACCTTGGCTTCCAGACGTACGCCGGACATGCCCAGCGGCTCACGAACGCCTTCCTGGTTGTCGATCACGTAGTCCTGCGGCAGCGTGTGCAATACGCGCTGGTCAGCCGGGATCGCCACGGCCTGGGCAGCGTCAAGGACGCGCTCAAGGTCGGCGGAGCTGACTTCGCGGTCGCGGATTGCCACGATGCCGTGGGAGTTCAGGCTGCGGATATGGTTGCCCGCCACGCCAACGAATGCCGAGTGGATCCGGCAACCGGCCATCAGCTGCGCTTCTTCGATGGCGCGCTGGATCGATTGCACGGTGGACTCGATGTTCACCACCACGCCCTTCTTCAGGCCCCGGGACGGATGCGTGCCAATACCGACGATTTCGATGACGCCGTCTTCCCCGACCTCGCCCACCAGCGCCACCACTTTGGAGGTGCCGATATCGAGACCGACGATCATTTTGCCGCTTTGCACGTTTGCCATGGGTCCTGCCTCTTCTTAATTCTTCGCGACAGCGGGTTGCGCTGCCGTGGGCGCAGCCGGTTCACGCCAGCCGACGGCAAGGCCGTTGGCGTAACGCAGGTCGACGCTCGCAATGTTCGTAATCTGTTCTTTCAAGGTCTTGTCATAGATGGCAATGAAGCGGCGCATCTTTTCCACCAAGCGGTCGCGTCCCAGCAACAACTGGATGCCCGGGCCGGAACTGCCTGCCCCGGTCGTCAAAAACCAGCTACCCCGTTCACGCAGTTCCAGGCGTGCAATGGAGAAGCCCATTGGCCGCAGCATCTGGCTCAAGGCCTGGTACTGCTGCATCACTTGTTGCTGCGCCCGCTGCGGCCCGAACAGCTGCGGCAGGTGCTCGTAGTTCGCCAGCTCACGCGGGGTGAACGCCTGGCCCTGGTTGTTCAACAGCGCTTCGTCGCCCCAACGGGCCACGGGCAGTTGTTCTTCCAGACGGATCGTCACTTGGTCCGGCCATACGCGGCGGACTTCGGCGTGGGCGATCCACGGCATCTGTTCCAGCTCCGCGCGCATACCGGCCAGGTCGATGGTAAAGAAGCTTGCCGCCAGGTACGGGCCGATGCGCTGCTGTACCGCTTGCTGGCTGATGTAGCTCAAGTCGCCCTGCACGCTGATCTTGGTGATCGGCCGGTCGGCGTACGGCAACAGACGCTGCGCGCCTTCGTAGGTTCCGAAGCCCAGCACTACCAGCAACACCGGCCAGAACAGCGCCTTGAGGAAACCAAAGTTGGCTTTCGGCAGGCGCGCCGACATCGGCTCTTTAGCCACCATTCGGCTGGCACCCCGTGGCACCGGCTTGCGGCTCGGTGCTTGTGGGGGCTGATGACGAAGCGATGCGCCTTTCATGTCCTTAGCCTCTTGGCTCAATGCTGTCGGCCAGGATCGCCAGCACCAACTGCTGGAAGTCCAAACCGGCCGCACGGGCTGCCATAGGTACCAGGCTGTGGTCGGTCATGCCCGGTGCGGTGTTGACTTCCAGGAACCAGAAATTCCCTTGGTCATCCTGCATCACGTCTGCGCGCGCCCAACCGGCGATACCCAGCGCCTCACAGGCTTTCGCCGTGAGGTCCATCAATTCCTGTTCTTTGCTTGCGTCAAGGCCGCACGGGATCCGGTACTGGGTATCGGAAGCTAGGTACTTGGCGTCGTAGTCGTAAAAGGTGTGGGGCGTGCCCAATGCGATAGGTGGCAAAACCTGACCACGCAGGGTGGCGATGGTGTACTCGGGACCGGAAATCCACTGTTCCACCAACACTTGCGAATCGTAGGTACTTGCCGCTTTCCATGCGTCGATCAATTCGGCGGCCGAGTTCACTTTAGCCATGCCGATACTGGAGCCTTCATGGGCAGGTTTGACGATCAAAGGCAGGCCCAGTTCCTTGGCTGCAGAAATACAATCGTCTTCGCTGCACAGAACACTGTGACGCGGGGTTGGAATGCCCAGGCTGTGCCACACCTGCTTGGTGCGCAACTTGTCCATCGCCAGCGCGGAGGCAAGGATGCCGCTGCCGGTGTAAGGGATGCCGGCGCACTCCAACAGGCCTTGCATGCTGCCGTCTTCACCGCCACGGCCGTGGAGGATGATGAAGGCGCGATCGATCTTCTCGGCCAGAAGGCGAGCGAGGAAGTCATCGCCCACGTCGATGCCGAAGGCGTTCACGCCGGCGCTTTGCAGGGCTTCGAGCACAGCGTTGCCGGACTTGAGCGACACTTCACGTTCAGCGCTTTTGCCGCCGAACAACACCGCTACGCGACCGAAGTCAGCGGGTGCGATTGTGGAAAACAGGGAGCCGTAGTCAGTGATCATTTCGACTTCCCCTTCGCGGCGGCAAAGAGCGGGCTCGCCAGCAATTTAGGGGCAAGGCCACCAATATCACCGGCACCCTGGCACAGCAAAATGTCACCGGCCCGCAGCAGCGGCTTGACGATCGGCGCCAGGTCTACACCACGCTCGATGTAGATCGGGTCCAACTGGCCACGCTGACGGATGCTGTTGCACAGCTTGCGGCTGTCGGCGCCCGGGATCGGTTCTTCACCGGCCGGGTACACCTCCATCAGCAACAGCACGTTGGCATCGGCCAATACATTGACGAAATCGTCGTACAGGTCGCGGGTACGGCTATAGCGGTGTGGCTGGTACACCATCACCAGACGGCGCTCCGGCCAGCCACCGCGCACGGCCTTGATCACGGCAGCAACTTCGGTCGGGTGATGACCGTAGTCGTCCACCAGCATCACGTCACCGCCTTCTACCGGCAACTGGCCGTAGACCTGGAAGCGACGGCCCACGCCGGCAAAGCGCGACAGACCTTCGACGATGGCCTCATCGCTGACGCCTTCGTCGGTGGCGATGCAAATAGTCGCCAAGGAATTGAGGACGTTGTGATTGCCTGGCATGTTCACCGAGACATCCAGCGGCTCGCGCTCCGGACGCAGCACGGTGAAGAAGGTTTGCATGCCTTCCTGTCGCACATTGATGGCGCGCACGTCGGCGTCTTCGCTGAAGCCGTAGGTCACGGTCGGACGTTTGACCAATGGCAGGATTTCACGCACCACCGGATCGTCCAGGCACACCACGGCCAGGCCGTAGAACGGCAGGTTGTGCAGGAACTCGACGAAGGTTTTCTTCAACTTGTTGAAGTCACCGTCGTAGGTCGCCATGTGATCTTCGTCGATGTTGGTGACGACAGCGACTAGCGGTTGCAGGTGCAGGAAGCTCGCGTCACTTTCATCGGCTTCGGCGATCAGGTAACGGCTGGTGCCCAATTGTGCATTGGTGCCGGCTGCATTCAGGCGGCCACCGATGACGAACGTCGGGTCCAGGCCACCGGCCGCGAACACCGAGGCGATCAGGCTGGTGGTGGTGGTTTTGCCGTGAGTACCGGCGACGGCGATGCCATGGCGATAACGCATCAGCTCAGCCAGCATCTCGGCGCGTGGCACCACGGGAATGCGGCGCTCAAGGGCAGTGGCCACTTCCGGGTTGGAGGTGTTCACGGCGCTGGACACCACCAGCACGTCAGCCTCGGAGGCGTTCTCCGCGCGGTGGCCGATGAAGATCTGCGCGCCGAAGGTTTTCAGGCGATCAGTGACCGGCGACTCTTTCAAGTCGGAGCCGGACACCTGGTAGCCCAGGTTCAGCAACACTTCGGCAATACCGCACATGCCCACGCCGCCGATACCGACGAAGTGGATACGACGGATGCGGCGCATTTCCGGTTGCGGCATGGCTTTCTGATTCTCAACCATGGGCCACCTCCAGGCAGATATCGACCACGGTGCGGGTTGCGTCAGGTTTGGCCAGGCGGCTTGCGGTGCTCGCCATGCTATTGAGTCGTTCCGGTTGCATCAAAACCTCAGTCAGGCGTGCGGCCAAATCGGCGGCGCCAGTCGTTCTTTGCGGCAGCAGGAAGGCAGCGCCCTCCCCGGCCAAATATTCGGCATTGCGGGTCTGGTGATCGTCGATCGCGTGGGGCAAAGGCACCAGCAAGGACGGCAGACCGGCGGCAGCCAGTTCACTGACGGTCAGCGCACCGGAGCGGCAGACCACCAGGTCGGCCCAGCCATAGGCGTGGGCCATGTCTTTGATGAAAGGCTGTACGTTCGCCTCAACACCGGCTTCGCGATAACGCGTGGCGGTGACTTCACCGTGATCTTTGCCGGCCTGATGGAAGACCTCCGGACGCAATTCCACGGGGAGTTGCGCCAGGGCTTCCGGCAGCAGTTTGTTCAACGGCTCGGAGCCCAGGCTGCCGCCCATGACCAGCAGGTGCGGCTTGCGCCCTTGCAGTGCTTCACGGGCGATGTCCATGAACAGTTCAGTGCGCACCGGGTTGCCGGTGGTACGCAGCTTGTCCGAGGCGCCAAAAGTTTTCGGGAACGCTTCACACACCCGAGCGGCCAAGGGCACCAACAGACGGTTGGCGGTGCCGGCGACGGCGTTCTGCTCGTGCACGATCACCGGCACACCGGCGAGCTTGGCGGCGACGCCACCAGGGCCGGTCACATAGCCACCAAAACCGAGGACACACACCGGTTTCAGTTCACGAATGACTTTGCGTGCCTGCCACACCGCCTTGAGCAACACGAACGGCGCCTTGAGCAGGGACAATTTGCTCTTGCCACGCAGGCCCGTGACGTTGATCAGGTGCAGCGGCAAACCGGCATTCGGTACCAGTTCGTTTTCAATGCCACGCGGCGTGCCCAACCAGTGCACGGTGTAGCCACGGTTCTGGAATTCGCGCGCGCAAGCCAG
Organism: Pseudomonas sp. MYb541; assembly: GCF_037479595.1. Lineage (NCBI taxonomy): Bacteria > Pseudomonadati > Pseudomonadota > Gammaproteobacteria > Pseudomonadales > Pseudomonadaceae > Pseudomonas > Pseudomonas sp. MYb541. The sequence goes on from NZ_JBBGYS010000038.1 coordinate 50,807, forward strand.
GGCCGGGAACACATGGCCCCCGGTGCCGCCTGCCATGATCAGCACGTTAGCGCCCATGGGTTGGCTCCTCGGCAAAATCGCTTTCGCTGAATTCCATCTCTTCGCTGCCCAGGTGGGTTCGACTCTCCCACTCGATGCGCAACAACAAGCCCAGGCACGCGCAGCAGATCACCAACGAACTGCCGCCATAACTGAGGAACGGCAAGGTCAGGCCCTTGGTCGGCAGCAGGCCGACGTTTACACCGATGTTGATCAGGAACTGGCCGATCCACAGGAACGACAAGCCGTACGCCACATAAGCAGCGAAATACTGTTTGGCCTTCTCGGCCCACAGGCCGATGTACATGCCGCGCACACACACGAACACGAACAGCGCGACGGTGCACAGCGAACCGACCACGCCGAGCTCTTCAGCGAGCACCGAGAACACGAAGTCGGTGTGCGCTTCCGGCAGGTAGAACTGCTTCTGCACGCTGTTGCCCAGGCCCACGCCGAGCCACTCGCCGCGACCGAAGGCGATCAGCGCCTGGGTCAACTGGTAGCCGGAACCGAACTGGTCGGACCAGGGGTCGGTAAAGGTAATCAGACGCGCCATCCGGTAGGGTTGCGCCTGCACCAGAATGGTCACGGCCGCCACGGCCAGCACCACCATCAAGGTAAAGCGGAACAGCCCCACGCCGCCAAGGAACAGCATCGCCGCCGCCGCCCCCATCATCACGACGGTGGCACCGAAGTCGGGTTCCATCAGCAACAGGCCGGCCATCGGCAACAGCACGATGAACGGCTTGAAGAAGCCCATCCAGCTTTCGCGTACTTCTTTCTGGCGACGCACCAGATAACCGGCCAGGTAGATCACCACGAACACCTTGGCGATTTCCGACGGCTGCACGTTGAACGCGCCGAAGCCGATCCAGCGCATCGAACCGTTCACCTCCCGGCCGATGCCGGGCAGGATCACCATGATCAGCAAGCCGAACGCACCGATCAGCATCAGCCAACCCAGGCGTTGCCAGGTGGCGATCGGGATCATCATGGTGACGATGCACGCGCCAAGACCGATCACCAGGTACACCAGGTGACGGATCATCATGTACAGGGTGTTGCCCGACTGCACGGCCGCCACTTCGGACGAAGCCGAGGTGATCATCACCAGGCCCAGGCCCAACAGCGCCAGGCAACCGGCGAGCATCGGGAAATCGAGGTCGATACCGCGCCCAGTAATGATCGGCGATGGGTACGGCTTGATGATATTTCTGAAGTTAATGCTCATGCCAAGGCCTCCACGGCGGCGGCGAACAGCTGGCCGCGCTCTTCGTAGTTCTTGAACATGTCGAAACTGGCGCACGCCGGCGACAGCAGCACCGCATCGCCCGGCTGGGCCAGGGCTTGGCATTGCGCGATGGCATCGTCCAGGGAGGTAGCGCGCACTTGCGGCACGGCATCGCCGAGGGCGTCGGCAATCAAATCGGAATCGCGGCCCATCAGCACCACGGCGCGGCAATGCTCGGCGACCGGGCCTTTAAGATCCTTGAAGTCTGCGCCCTTGCCGTCGCCACCGGCGATCAGCACCAGCTTGCCTTCGATATCGGCGCCAAGGCCTTCGATAGCCGCCAGGGCAGCACCGACGTTGGTGGCCTTGGAATCGTTGTAATAGCTGACGCCGTCGAGATCGCGCACCCACTGGCAGCGATGTTCCAGGCCGCCGAACGTACGCAGGGCCGACAACATGGCGTCGAACGGCAGTCCGACAGCATGGCCCAGCGCCAGAGCTGCCAGGGCGTTGGACTGGTTATGGGCGCCACGGATTTTCAGCTCGCGCACCGGCATCAGGTTCTGGAATTCGAAGGCCAGGTATTTCTCGCCGTTCTCTTCGCGAATGCCGAAGGCTTTGAAATCAGGTTTGCTCAGGCCGAAGGTCCAGCATGGCAGGCCCTCGCCCATCAGCGGACGGCTCAACGCGTCCTGACGGTTGACCACCACTTGCTTGGCGCCCCGGAAGATCCGGTGCTTGGCCAAGTGATAGGCCGGCAGGCCGCTGTAGCGGTCCATGTGGTCTTCACTCACGTTCAATACAGTGGCCACTTCGGCACCGAGATCGTGGGTGGTTTCCAGCTGGAAGCTCGACAGCTCCATCACATACAGCTCGACATCGTCGCTGAGCAGGTCCAGCGCCGGGGTGCCGAGGTTGCCGCCCACGGCGACGCGCTTGCCAGCCGCAGCCGCCATCTCGCCGACCAGGGTGGTCACGGTGCTTTTCGCGTTGGAACCGCTGATAGCCACGATCGGCGCCTGCGCGTTACGCGCGAACAGGTCGATGTCGCCGGACAGCTTCACGCCACGGGCGGCGGCGGCTTGCAGGGCCGGGGTCGCGATGGCCAGGCCGGGGCTCACGTAGAGCTCGTCGGCGCGGCACAGAAACTCGACATCCAACTCGCCACAACGCACTTCCACGTGCGGGTAGTCACGGCGCAGCGTGACCAGCTCCGGTGGATTTTCCCGCGTGTCGGCCACGGCAAACGGCTTGCCCCGGTTCGCCAGGAAGCGAACCAGGGACATGCCGCTCTTGCCGAGGCCGACAACGATGCGGAAGTGGTCTGAAGCGATCAGGGACACTCGTTTCTACCTCAGTTTCAGGGTGGCAAGGCCAATCAGCACCAGAATCACGGTGATGATCCAGAAGCGGACGATCACGCGTGGCTCGGGCCAGCCCTTGAGTTCAAAGTGGTGGTGAATCGGCGCCATCCGGAACACACGACGCCCGGTTAATTTGAAAGAAGCCACCTGGATGACGACCGACAGGGTTTCCATCACGAACACACCGCCCATGATGAACAGCACGATTTCCTGGCGAACGATCACGGCAATGGTGCCGAGGGCCGCGCCCAGCGCCAGTGCGCCGACGTCACCCATGAAGACTTGTGCGGGATACGTGTTGAACCACAGGAAGCCCAGGCCGGCACCGATCAGCGCGCCGCAGAACACGATCAATTCACCCGCGCCCGGTACGTAAGGGATCAGCAGGTATTCAGCGAATTTCACGTTACCCGACAGGTAGCAGAAGATGCCGAGCGCGCCGCCCACCATCACCGTCGGCATGATCGCCAGACCGTCGAGGCCATCGGTCAGATTGACCGCGTTGCTGGAGCCGACGATCACGAAGTAGGTCAGCACCACGAAGCCGACGCCCAGGGGAATGCTGGCGTCCTTGAGCATCGGGATGATCAAGGTGGTTTCGACCGCGCTTGGCGCAGTGGTGTAGAGGAATATCGCAGCGCCGAGGCCGAACACCGACTGCCAGAAATACTTCCAGCGACTTGGCAGGCCTTTCGAGTTCTTCTCGATCACCTTGCGGTAGTCATCCACCCAGCCGATAGCACCGAACAGCAAGGTCACCAATAACACCGTCCACACGTAGCGGTTATGCAAGTCGGCCCACAACAGGGTGCTGATACCGATGGACGACAGGATCAGTGCGCCGCCCATGGTCGGAGTGCCGGATTTGGACAGGTGCGACTGCGGGCCGTCATTACGAACCGATTGACCAATTTGCAGGTTCTGCAGGGTGCGGATCATCCACGGCCCCAGAAACAGCGACAAACACAGCGCGGTCAGCACACCCAGGATCCCGCGCAGGGTCAGGTACTGAAAGACCGCGAAGCCTTTGTGGAACTGTTGCAGATACTCAGCCAGCAGCAGCAGCATTAATGTTTCTCCGTACTTGAGCCACACAAGGCCGCGACGACGTTTTCCATCACCGCGCTGCGCGATCCCTTGATCAAAATGGTTGTGTGTTTGTCGTGTTCAGCCGCCGTCAGCGCCTGGATCAGCTCGGCCTGGGTCGCAAAATGACGGGCACCAGGGCCGAATACGCTGACGGCGTGCGCCATGTGCGGGCCGACGGCGTACAGCGCGTCGACTTTGCCAGCGGCGTAGGCGCCGACGTCGCGGTGGGACTGTTCGGCCCACTCGCCCAGTTCGGCGATATCACCCAGCACCAAAACCTTGCGGCCGTCGAAGCTTTTGAGCAGGTCGATGGCGGCGCAGATGGAGGACTGGTTGGCGTTATAGGTGTCGTCGATCACGCGCATGCCGTTGCTGGCCAACTGCGCCACGGTGCGCCCTTTGACCGGCTGCACCGCGCCCAGACCCGTGGCGATACCGAACAGCGACACGCCCAGGGCGTAAGCGGCTGCGGCGGCGGCCAAGGCATTGGCGACGTTGTGGTTGCCCAGCAAATTCAGTTGCACGTGTTGGTTGCCTTGCGGGGTATGCAAGGTAAAGGACGGGCAGCCACGCGCATCAACGGTAATGTTCGAGGCATGGAAATCAGCCGCGGCATTGAGCACGGCAAACGTCAGGACCTTGCGACCGGCGGCACGCACACGCCAGGTTTCGAAGGCCTTGTCGTCGAGATTCAATACAGCAGTGCCCGATGCATCAAGGCCCTCAAGGATTTCGCCCTTGGCTTCGACAATTTTTTCCGGGCCACCGAACTCGCCAACGTGGGCGGTACCGGCGTTATTGATGATCGCCACGTGGGGCTTGGTCAGCGCCACGGTGTAGGCGATTTCGCCGACGCGCGACGCGCCCAGTTCGATCACGGCCGCCGTGTGTTCCGGGGCCAGTTCAAGCAGGGTCAGCGGAGCGCCGAAATCATTGTTCAGGTTGCCACGGGTCGCGAGGACCGGGCCGCGCGTGCGCAACACGCCGGCGAGCAGTTCCTTGACCGTGGTCTTGCCGCTGGAGCCGGTGATGGCTGCAACGGGCTTATCAAAGGCCGCACGGTTCAGCGCACCCAGTTGGCCCAGCGCCAGACGTGTGTCGGCGACCAGCAACTGCGGCAACGTTGAATCAGGCACTTCGCGCTGCACCAACGCACCGACGGCACCTTTGGCAGCGACGTCATTCAGGTAGTCGTGACCATCGAAACGCGGGCCAGCCAGGGCAACAAACAATTGCCCAGGCTTGATGGCGCGGCTGTCGATACTGACGCCATCGAAACTGCAATCGCTCGACAACACTCGGGCCGAAAGGGCCTGGGTCAGTTCGCTGAATGTCATCGCTTTAAGCATGGGCGACCTCCCAGGCGGTCAAGGCGTGATCGGCCTCGACCAGATCGGAGAAGGCGTGGCGCTCGCCGTTGATTTCCTGATAGTCCTCGTGACCTTTACCGGCCAACACCACCACGTCGTCAGCACCGGCGCTGGCGATCAATTGGGCGATGGCGGCACCGCGGCCGGCGACAAACGAGGCCTTGGACACGTCTTTGAAGCCGATACGGATGTCGTCGAAAATCTGGCTCGGGTCTTCGCTGCGCGGGTTGTCGTCGGTGACGAGCACGCCATCGGCCAGGCGCTCGACGATCTCGGCCATCAGCGGACGTTTGCCGCGATCACGGTCACCGCCGCAACCGAACAGGCACAACAGCTTGCCCTTGGCATGTGGGCGCAGGGCAACCAGGACTTTTTCCAGGGCATCCGGCGTGTGGGCGTAATCGACGACTACCAACGGCTGCTTGCCGCCACCCAGGCGCTGCATGCGACCGACCGGGCCTTCCAGCTTCGGCAGTACACGCAGGATTTCGTCGAGAGCGTAATCCAGGCCGAGCAATGCACCGACTGCCGCCAGGGTGTTGCTCAGGTTGAAGCGACCGAGCAGGCTGCTGCGCAAATGATGCTCGCCCTGCGGCGTCACCAGTGTGGCGCGGACACCTTCGTCGTTGAAGTGGGCTTCGCGGCAATACAGGTACGCGCTGGCGTCTTCCAGGCTGTAGCTGATCAGGCGCGATTCACGTTCTTCGGCAGCCAGTTGGCGGCCAAACTCGTCATCCAGGTTTACCACCCGGCACTTGAGGTCGTTCCAGGCAAACAGCTTGGCCTTCTCGGCAGCGTAGGCTTCCATGGTGCCGTGGTAATCAAGGTGATCACGGGACAGGTTGGTCATCACCGCCACATCAAACGCCAGCGCAGCAACGCGGCCTTGATGCAGACCGTGGGACGACACTTCCATGGCAACCGCCTTGGCGCCGGCCTTTTTCAGGTCCGCCAGGGTCGCTTGCACGGCGATTGGGTTCGGCGTGGTGTGCAGGCCGCTTTGCAGCGCGCCGTAGAAACCGGTGCCCAGTGTGCCGACGATGCCGCAATGCTGACCTAGCAGGTCAAGTGCCTGGGCGATCAGTTGGGTCACGCTGGTCTTGCCGTTGGTGCCGGTGACGCCGACCAGATTGACGTGTCGACTCGGATCACCATAAAAACGCCCGGCGATGTCCGAGAGCTGCTTGGCCAGACCTTTGACTGGAATCAACGGAACATCAGTAATCGGCAGCACAGTGGCGCCTTCCACTTCATAGGCCACGGCAGCCGCGCCGCGTTGCAACGCGTCGGCGATGTGCGCACGGCCATCGAATTTACCGCCAGGCACGGCCAGGAACAGGTCACCGGCACGCACATTGCGGCTATCCAGACTCAATTCGCGAATCAGCAGATCGCGACCGGCGTGGGCAAAAATCTTGTTCAGGCTAAGAGACATCAGCCGCGCCCTCCATTGGCTTTTACGGCAGCAGCCGGTGGTCCGGCGTTCGCTTGTTGCGTCGGCGGCAGGTTATCCGGCGTGATGTTCATCAGGCGCAGGGTGCCGGACATCACTTTGCTGAACACCGGCGCCGATACCAGGCCACCGAAGTAACCGGCTTTGCTCGGCTCATCGATCACAACGACGATGGCGTAGCGCGGATCGCTCATCGGGCCAAAGCCGGCGAACAGCGAACGGTAGGAGTTTTCGGCGTAGCCCTTGGTGCCCACCGAGGTTTTACGCGCGGTACCCGACTTGCCGGCCACGTGGTACGCCGGCACCTGGGCACGGAATACGCCACGCGGTGCTTCGATCACTTGTTGCAGCATGCCTTGCATGGTCTTGGCGACGTTTTCCGGGATCACCTGGGTGGCTTTCGGCGCTTCGTCGACATGGATAAGGCTCAGCGGAACCATCCGGCCATTATTCGCCAATACAGAGAAAGCGTGGGCCAGCTGGATCGCCGTCACCGACAGGCCGTAGCCGTAGGAAAGCGTGGCGGTCTCGGCCTTTTTCCAGTCGCGATAGTTCGGCAGGTTGCCCACACGCTCGCCTGGGAAATCGAGGCCAGTGGGCTGGCCCAGACCGATCTTCTGCGCCAGGTGGTAGATGGTTTCGCCACCGATATCGAAGGCGACCTTACTCATGCCCACGTTACTGGAGTTGATCAGGATACCTGTCAAATCCAGTACCGGACCTTCGGTGCGCGACACGTCACGAATGGTGTATTTGCCCAACTGCAAGGTGCCTGGATACACCTCGACCTTGTCGCTAGGCTTCCAGCGTCCGGTTTCGAGGGCGGCACTCATGGAGATGGCTTTCATGGTCGAACCCGGTTCGAACACGTCGATCATCGCGCGGTTGCGCATCATCGCCGGTTGCAGGTTGCGACGGTTGTTGGGGTTGTAGGTCGGCTGGTTGACCATGGCGAGGATCTCGCCGGTCTTCACGTCCATGATCACCAGGCTGCCGGCCTTGGCGCCGTTCTCGATGATCGCGTTACGCAGCTCGCGGTTGGCCAGGTATTGCAGGCGCAGGTCAATCGACAACGCCAAGGGCTTACCGGCCTTGGCGTTTTTGGTGACTTGGACATCCTTGATCAGTCTGCCGCGCCGATCCTTGATGACTTGTCGTTTGCCGGGAACCCCGGCGAGCCATTCATCGTAGGCGAGTTCCACGCCTTCGCGGCCATGGTCATCGATGTCGGTGAAGCCGACCATATGCGCAGTGGTTTCACCGGCCGGGTAGAAACGACGGAATTCCTCGATGCCGTAGACACCGGGGACTTTAAGGTCGAGCACTTGCTGGCCTTGTTCAGGGGTCAGCCCGCGAACCAGGTAGATAAACTCTTTATTGGCCTGGGCTTCCAGGCGCTCAGCCAAGGCTTTCGGGTCTTGTCCCAGCGCAGAGGCAAGGGCCGGCCAACGATCCTTGGCGACCTGCAGTTCCTTTGCGTTCGCCCACAGAGTGGTCACCGGGGTACTAACGGCCAAGGGCTCGCCGTTGCGGTCGGTGATCAGGCCGCGGTGTGCAGGAATCGGAATATGACGCAAGCTACGGGCGTTGCCCTCGCCGATCAGGAAGTCACGGTCGACTACTTGCAGATCGATGATCCGCCAGGCAATCGCACCGACCATCAATGCCAGCAAGCCGAGCATCAGGCGGAAACGCCAGGGGTAGAGTGCACCCTCGAGTTTCATCATGGCGCCACCATGCGGACTTCAGCCGCGCCAGGAATGTGCATTTTCAGCTGCTCGGTGGCCAGCACTTCGATGCGGCTATGGGCCGTCCAGGTGCTTTGCTCGAGGATCAACCGCCCCCACTCCGCCTGCGCTTTGTCACGCACACTCAATTCCCCATACAGGGTATTGAGCAGTTGACGGTTGTAGTGGGCGCTGTAGGACACCGCAATCGCGGAAACCAACACACCGACAAACAGCAGCATCATAAAGAAGCTGCCGCCCGGGAGGGGCTTGGCGAAAAGCTTGCTCACCGCAACTTCTCGGCAACGCGCATGACGGCGCTGCGGGAACGTGGGTTGGCTTTGAGTTCGGCTTCGGAAGCGAACTGCGCTTTGCCATGGATTTTGATTTTCGGCACAAAGGCTTCGAAACGTACCGGCAGGTTGCGCGGCAGGTTGTCGGACTCACCCTTGACCAGGCGACGCATGAACAGTTTGACGATACGGTCTTCCAGGGAGTGGAAGCTGATCACCACCAGGCGACCGCCCACTTCCAGCGCTTCGAGGGCAGCCTCAAGGCCGGCCTCCAAGTCACCCAATTCGTTGTTGACGTGAATGCGCAGGCCCTGGAACGCACGGGTCGCTGGGTTCTTGCCTTTTTCCCATGCCGGGTTGGCGACTTTCAGCACTTCGGCCAGATCAGCGGTGCGCTCGAACGGCTGGATTTCACGACGTTCGACCACGGCACGGGCCATGCGACCGGCGAAGCGTTCTTCACCGTATTCCTTGAACACGCGGGTGATTTCTTCATGAGGTGCGGTCGCAATAAACTCCGCTGCGCTGATACCCCGAGTCGGGTCCATGCGCATATCGAGCGGGCCGTCATTCATGAAACTGAATCCACGTTCCGGGTCGTCGAGCTGTGGCGAAGACACGCCCAAGTCGAGCAAAACCCCGGCCACCTTGCCCGCCATGCCGCGCTCGGCGACTTCGGCGCCCAGCTCGGCAAAGCTGCGCTGCACAACGACAAAGCGGCCGTCTTCGGCCGCTAGCGCTTGCCCGGTGGCAATCGCTTGAGGGTCTTTGTCGAACCCAAGGAGCTTACCGTCGGACCCGAGCTGGCTGAGTATCAACCGGCTGTGCCCGCCTCTGCCAAACGTGCCATCCAGATAGCAGCCATCCGCGCGTACGGCGAGAGCCTCAACGGCTTCGTCAAGCAGTACGGTGATGTGGTTAAAGCCGCTATCAATAGTCACAGGATCAAATCACGCAGTTCATCAGGCATAGCGCCCGGTTGTTGAATAGCAGCCAGGTCAGCTGCAGAAACAGCATCCCAGGCATCTTCGTCCCACAATTGGAACTTGTTCAGTTGGCCGACCAGCATTGCGCGCTTGTCCAGCTTGGCGTACTCGCGCAGACGCGGAGGCACTAGGAAACGACCGCTGCCATCCAACTCGAGGTCGACGGCATTACCGATCAGCAAACGCTGCAGGCGGCGGTTCTCTTCACGCAATGAAGGCAAGGCGCGCAATTTGGTTTCAATCAACTCCCACTCATCGAGGGGGTAAACACATAAACAAGGGTCAACGGCATCGATCGTGATGATCAACTGTCCGGAACTTCGCGAAATGAGCTCGTCACGATACCGGCTCGGCATGGCGAGACGGCCTTTTGCATCGAGACTGATAGCGTTAGCTCCGCGAAACACAGATGCGTTTCTCCAAATTTTAGCGTTTTACGTTCAAAAAACCCACTTTGTGCCACTTTCCGCCACTTGCGCACACTATAGGAATGCGCCCACCACACCGTCAAGGCGCGGATTCAAGGAAAAGCCTTACAGAACGGAGATTTAGGAGCGTAAAGGGAGGAGAAACCAGAGTTCGGCGATGTTTTTGGCCCAACAAGCGCAGATAGCTCAAAGAGCTATAGCTCGAAGTTAAAGTAATTTATTAAGAGTAAGATTTTTTTGGTATTACGAAGACGCATCTGCCAATGATTCGGCAGGGAGGGATTCTTGCGTTACTACCGGTTTTCTGCCCGAGATTCGGACAGAAGGAAAAAGGTGGAGAGTCGATCTGTAAGCCGGGTTCTGTCTTGAACAGTCATTCGTCTACGATGGCCATCACTGGACATCTTTAGCAACCTACCCGGTCCCAGCGCGGGCCACGCCTTGGGACCCTATTTGGTCTTGCTCCAAGTGGGGTTTACCTAGCCACGAACTGTTGCCAGTCGTGCGGTGCGCTCTTACCGCACCTTTTCACCCTTACCGGCACCGAAGCGCTTAGGCGGTTATTTTCTGTGGCACTTTCCGTAGGCTCACGCCTCCCAGGCATTACCTGGCACTTCGCCCTATGGAGCCCGGACTTTCCTCCCCCCCCTAATTTTCATAGAGGGCAGCGACTGTCCAATCGACTCTCCGCCGCGCAGGTTAACGGCACGGCGGACTTAGGACAAGTAATAAAAGTTCAGAATTGCCATCACGTTCAGACGGAATACGGGTTTAACGCTGGAACTAATCGGCTTTCTGCTTATCCAGCGCCGCTTGATACAAGAGGTTCTTGCGCACGCCAGTAATTTCCGCCGCCAGAGCCGCTGCACGCTTGAGTGGCATTTCCTTGAGCAGCAGATCCAGAATGCGCATGGCCTCGCTGCCCACGGCATCTTCATCCTCAGGCGCGGTCCAGCCCGCCACCAGCACCACGCACTCTCCGCGTTGTTGGTTGCTGTCGCCCTCGACGAACGCACGCAGCTCTTCCAACGGCAGGCCCTTGAGGGTTTCAAAGGTCTTGGTCAGCTCGCGGGCCAGCAACGCAAGGCGTTCGCCGCCAAACACCAGCTCCATGTCCTGCAGGCATTCAAGGATGCGATGCGGGGCCTCATAGAAGATCAGGGTGCGCGGCTCTTCCTTCAGCGCTTGAAGGCGCGCACGACGCCCTACTGCTTTAGCCGGCAGAAAACCCTCAAAGATGAAACGGTCGGACGGTAGGCCTGCCGCCGACAATGCTGCGATCAGCGCGCACGCACCCGGAACAGGCACTACATTGATACCAGCAGCCCGCGCCTGGCGCACCAAGTGGTAGCCGGGGTCGGAGATCAGCGGCGTGCCCGCGTCAGAGATCAACGCCACATCGTCGCCGGCCAGCAGGCGCACAATAAAGCGACTGCCTTCCTCGCGCTCGTTGTGCTCATGGCAAGCCGCTAATGGCGTGCTGATACCAAAATGCTGCATCAACCGCTGGGAGTGACGGGTGTCTTCAGCCGCGATCAATTTAACCTCGCGCAACACTTTCAATGCCCGGGCACTGATGTCGTCCAGGTTGCCAATGGGCGTCGCCACGACAAAAAGCGAGCCTGCAGTGGAATTCAAAGGACCTGGAGCAGTCAAAACGCACACCTCGATGGTTGGCAAAAGCGACATTGTAGCGCGTAGGCGCCTGGAAAATATGCCATCACGGCCGATGCCTTTTCAGCCGTTTAACGCCCGTTGCAACATTTGCACGACCTAAATCGACGGTTTCACGCCAGTAACATCGCGCCTGGGCCAGTGCTTGGGTACAATTCCACGCTAATTTGATCGGTATCAGGAACACTTACATGATCGCTTGCCTGCGGCTGCTCTCCGCCCTCTGCCTCGCTGCCTTGCTGGCCGCGTGTGCCAGCTCGCCCTCGTCCAGCCTTGGCGACCTTCCACGGACCCCGGACGCCAGTATCGAGCAACTGCTCGAACAGGCCACCACCGCCAAGACACCAGAAAAGGCCGCGCTGCTGCGCCTGAGTGCGGCAGACATGGCCTACAAACAGAACAACCCTGGCCGCTCGTCGCAGATTCTTGCGCAGGTGCCCCTGGATGCCCTCAAGCCAGCCGCGCAGGTGTTTGCCAGCACCCTGGCCGCCGAACTGGCCATGGCGCGCAACCAGCCCAAGGCCGCGTTGACCGCCTTGAACCACCCGAGCCTGCAAAGCCTGAAGGAGCTGCCGCCTGAACAGCAGATCCGCACCGGCAGCGTGCATGCCCGTGCGTATGAAGCCGATGGCCAGACCTTGGCCGCCGCCCGCGAACGCGTGGCCATGGCCCCACTGCTCACAGGCGATGCCGCCAAAAGCAACCATGAAGCCATCTGGGTTCTGATTGCCGCCCTGCCGGCCGAACAGCTGCAAGCCAGCGGCAACCCGACGCTCGACGGCTGGATCACCCTGGCCCAGGCGGTAAAAGGCGCGGGCACGCTGGAGCAACAACAAGCGGCCATCGACACCTGGCGTGCACAGAACCCAGGCCACCCAGCCGCTGTGCAATTGCCGACACCACTGACCAAACTCAAGGAGCTGGCGAGCCAGCCCCTGACCAAGATCGCCCTGCTGCTGCCACAGGATGGCCAGTTGGCCTCCGTCGGCAAGGCACTGCGTGAAGGTTTCATGGCTGCGCACTACCAGGCCGAACAAGCCGGGCAGAAGCCGCCGGTGATTGAGTTCTATGACAGCTCGCGCCTCAACTCCCTCGACGACTTCTACGCCAAGGCCCAGGCTGACGGCGTGCAACTGGTGGTCGGCCCACTGGAGAAACCGCTGGTCAAACAGCTGAGCGCTCGCCCGCAACTGCCGATCACCACGCTGGCGCTGAACTACAGCGAGACCGATCAAGGCCCCGCGCAACTGTTCCAATTCGGCCTGGCCGCAGAAGACGAAGCCCGCGAAGTCTCGCGTCGCGCCCGTGCCGACGGCCTGCACCGTGCGGCCGCAATGGTGCCGCGTGGCGAATGGGGCGAGCGTGTCTACAAGGCCTTCCGCCAGGACTGGGAAGCCAATGGCGGCCAGGTCATGGGGGTTGAGTACGTCGATCAACCAGTCGCCCTGGCCCAGCAGATTGCCGACTTGTTCCAATTGCGCAAAAGCGAAGGCCGCGCCAAAAGCCTGCAAAGCACCGTTGGCACCGACGTGGCCGCGCAGCCTTCGCGTCGCCAGGACATCGAGTTCATCTTCCTGGCGGTGACCCCGCAACTGGCCCAACAGATCAAGCCAACCCTGAACTTCCAATATGCCGGTGATGTGCCGGTGTACGCCACGTCTCACGTATTCAGCGCCAGCGGCGACAAGAATCAGTACCTGGACATGACCAACGTGATGTTCTGCGAAACCCCTTGGCTGCTCAACACCACCGACCCACTGCGCAACCAGGTTGCCGCGCAATGGCCGCAAGCCAATGGCAGCCTCGGCCGCCTGTACGCGATGGGCGTCGATGCCTACCGCCTGGCGCCGCGCCTGGGACAACTCAAGGCCCTGCCGGACACCCGTGTTGACGGTCTTTCGGGCAACCTGGGCATCAGCACCAACCAGCGCGTTGATCGCCAGATGCCGTGGGCCAAGTTTGTCGGCGGCGAGATCCAGCGCCTGCCGGACACCCCGCGCTGATGCCTGAGCGGTCCAGCGCACAAAGCGGCAAGGATGCCGAACTACAAGCTCTGAAACACTTGCAACAACAGGGTCTGCGCCTGCTGGCGCAGAACTGGTTGTGTAAACGCGGCGAGCTTGATCTGGTCATGCTTGACGGCGATACAGTAGTATTCGTCGAAGTCCGCTACAGAAAACACGCACAATGGGGTGGCGCGCTCGCCAGTATTGATGGGCGCAAGCGTCAAAAGCTGATACTCGCCGCGCAGTTTTTCCTGCAAAAAGAGCATCGCTGGGCCGACGCCCCCTGCCGTTTCGATGTGGTCGCCATAGAAAGCACACCGTCTGGTCATGCTGATCTGAACTGGCTCAAAGATGCCTTCGACAGCTGATTCGCCGGACATCTTCACCACACACTTTTGCTCTTTGCTTTGCGGGCTGCACATTCCTGTGCCAAACAGCCGCGCTACTTAAGGTCACACAGATGGACATGCAATCCCGAATTCGCCAGCTTTTCCAGGCCAGCATCGACACCAAGCAACAGGCGATGGACGTACTTGCACCGCACATCGAGCAAGCCAGTCAGGTCATGGTCAATGCCTTGCTCAACGAGGGCAAAATGCTTTCGTGCGGCAACGGCGGTTCGGCCGGCGACGCCCAACATTTCTCGTCTGAGCTGCTCAACCGCTTCGAGCGTGAGCGCCCGAGCCTGCCGGCCATCGCCTTGACCACCGATTCGTCGACGATTACTTCGATCGCCAACGACTACAGCTACAACGAAATCTTCTCCAAGCAGATCCGCGCCCTAGGCCAACCCGGCGATGTGCTGCTGGCGATTTCTACCAGCGGCAACTCGGCGAATATTATTCAGGCGATCCAGGCCGCACATGATCGCGAAATGATTGTCGTAGCATTGACCGGACGCGATGGCGGTGGCATGGCCTCGCTGCTGTTGCCTGAAGACGTGGAGATCCGTGTCCCGGCCAATGTCACCGCACGTATCCAGGAAGTCCACCTGCTGGCGATCCACTGCCTGTGCGATCTGATCGACAGCCAACTGTTTGGGAGTGAAGAATGACCGTTAACCGCCTCAGCCTTTTGGCCATCACCCTGTGCCTCGCTATCAGCGGCTGCAGCACGGCCATCACTGCAACACGCGACACCCCTATTCAGGATGACAAGGGCACCCGCACCTTCGGCAGCAAGATCGATGACTCGCTGATCGAGACCAAGGTTGAAGTCAACGTCGCCAAGGCCGCGCCCGATCTGGGCAATGGTGCTTCGCGTATCGTAGTGACCAGCTTCAACGGCGTTGTGCTGCTCGCCGGCCAGACGCCACGCGCCGACCTCAAGGCCCAGGCCGAACAAGCCGCCGCTGCCGTACAACGCGTGAAAAAGGTCCACAACGAATTGCAGGTGATGGACCCGATCACCCTGCTGGCCATCAGCAACGACGCACTGCTGACTACCAAGATCAAGGCACAGATGCTCACCGATAACGCGATCCCTGGTTCGCGCATCAAGGTCGTGACCGACAACGGCATCGTCTACCTGATGGGCCTGCTCACCCAGGCTGAAGCCACTCGTGCAGCCAACCTGGTGCAGGGTGTGTCCGGTGTGCAGAAAATCGTGAAGGTGTTCGAATACATCGATTGATGTAATGACGCAGCCACAAAAAAGGGCGCCTTACGGCGCCCTTTTTTATTAACGAATGTTTACTGGTACTGCGAGTACGGATTGCCCTGGAACTGGTTGTTCTGTTGTGGCGCCTGTTGCTGGGCTCCTGGCTGGCCGTACTGTTGGCCTGGGATCGGGCCGAGGTTGACTTCAACACGACGGTTCTGGGCACGGCCGTTGACGTCGGCGTTGCTGGCAATCGGGTTATCCGGGCCGGCACCGCGGGCGCTCAGGTTGGCGCCGTTGACGCCCTGGGAGGTCAGGTAGTTAGCCACGCTCTGGGCGCGACGCTGAGACAGGTCCATGTTCAACTGACGGCTACCGGTGCTGTCGGTGTAGCCAACGATCTGGATAGTGTTCTGGTTGAACTGCTTGAGCGAGTTGGCCAGGTTGTTCAGCGGCTGGTAGAAGCTGCTGGAGATCGCGTCCGAGTTGGTCGCGAAGGTGATGTTGCCCGGCATGATCAGCTTGATCTGGTCGCCCTGGCGTTGAACCTCAACACCGGTGTTGGCCATGCTTTCACGCAGTTTCTTTTCCTGTTGGTCGGCGTAGTAGCCGTACCCTGCGGCACCGGCACCCGCAACGACGGCACCGATCAGCGCGCCCTTGCCACGGTTGTTGTGATCGATGGCCGCACCGGCCAATGCACCGGCGAGGGCACCCAGGCCGCCGTACTTGGCGGTCTTGCTCATCCCGCCGGATTCATTACTCGCCTGTCCCTGGCTGCTGCCGTCATAAGGATTAGGTGATGCGCAGCCGGACAACAGGGCTACAACGGTAGCGACAACAAGCAGACGACGCGAAGTGAACATGAAGGGAGCTCCTACGTTTGCATTCTATGGTGCAAAGGACATTGGCAATGGACCTGTGCCGAGTTTGGAACGCGACAAACGGTAAAAATTCCGTGGCTACAGAAACCGTAGCAGACGCATCCTGAACACGACCTGAGTTTTTGCTACAAGGTTTACCTGAAATAGAACGCGTTCTGCCCGGCAATGATTCCTTCACGCCCGCACGAAAGGATTCTCGCGCATTTCATCGCCCAGCCGGGTATCCGGCCCGTGACCGGTCACCACCGTCGCGCCCTCGTCCAGGGTGTACAGGCGCTGCTTGATCGAGCGCACGATGGTCGCCTGGTCGCCGCCCCACAAATCGGTGCGCCCGATACCGCGACGGAACAGTGTGTCGCCGGCAATCAGCAGCTTGGCATCAGCAAACCAGAAGCTCATCGACCCCGGAGTGTGACCAGGTGTGTGCAACGCCACGCCACAGCCGCAGGCCAACTCTTCATCATGTTCCAGCCAACGGTCCGGCGAAGGCACGGGGATATAGGGCACGCGAAACATCTGGCATTGCATTTCCAGATTGTCCCAAAGGAATTGATCTTCTTTGTGCAGGTGCAAGGTGGCACCGGTCTTCTCCTTCAACTGGCCGGACGCCAGGAAGTGATCCAGATGGGCATGGGTGTGGATGATGCTCACCACTTTCAATCCCAGGGCATCGAGCCGCGCCAGGATCAGCTCATGGTTGCCGCCTGGGTCGACCACGATGGCCTTTTTGCTGATGGGGTCGCCGATGATGGTGCAGTTGCACTGCAGGGGGCCGACGGGGAAGGTTTCACGGATAAGGGTCGGCTTGGCGGTTTCCATTCGGGGTCCTGTCGTGCAAATGAAATGTCGATTCCGGGCAAATATCGCCAGAATAATTGCACCATTAAAACAGACTGGGGCGTCCCTAGCCGATCAACCTCAGTTCCTGCGCCCGCGCCACCGCCTGGGTACGACGCTCCACACCCAGCTTGCTGTTGATGTGGCTCGCGTGAGTCTTGACCGTGTGCAGCGAGATAAACAACCGGTTGCTGATCTCCTGATTGGAGCAGCCCTGAGCGATCAATTGCAGCACCGCCAGCTCTCGGGCGCTCAATGTCTCATGAGTCGAAGCTGCCTCCACCACTGCAACCGCCGGTAACAGCGCCAGCAGGCTCTGGCTCAGCAGCCCATGGGGATCTTTGCCAAGCTGCTCGCGCATCCAGTCCGGGTGGGTTTCCAGCAATCGTTCGAAGGGTTGCAACGCGCCACCTGCCCCGGACTCAAGGGCTTGGGCAAACACTGGACGCGCCTTTGCCTCCTGCCCCTCCCCCAGCAACAGTTGCACCCGCTGGGTCAGGGCCATCAGCGCGATCATCTGACGCCCACTGTTATGAGCCTGTATTGCCAACTCTTCGAGACGTTGCAACGCCGCCGCCGGTTGGTGGCGAGTCGCGTCCAACGCAGCCTGTTGCAGCCCGATGTGCTGCGGCAGGTGTGGGTGGAACTCCGGCGCGGCGGCGGCGTGTTCGCCATTGTAGGTTTGCCCCAGACGCGTCAACCAGGCGTCAGCCAAGTCGGTGCGGCCCTGGGCCAGCCACAGCTCGCACTTGATCAGGGTGATCATTGCCAGGTAGTAGATCGGCGGCACATCCCAGATATGCATCAGCCGCTCAGCCTCGGCGAGTTCGGCGAAGGCTTTGGCAAAGTCACCACGGCGCCCTTCGAAATTGGCGATCACGCAATGGCCGATCAACACACTGATGTCGCGGCAAGCCCTGGCTTCAGCAAGACCGGCGCGCAAACGGGCGAGCCCAGCTTCGGGCTGGAGCCGCACCAGCAACAAAAAACCCTCGTAGAGCGATAAACGCGCACGCACCGCGTACAAGCGCTGCGGCGCCAAGCCGTGCAGGCGTTGCAGGCCTTGGCGCACTTCGTCCAGGGAACGCAGGATTTCACCGCGCGCCTGCAATACTCGCGCACGGTCGTAATGGGCCAAGGCTTCGAACAAGGGATTGCCGACGCGCTGCGCCAGCTCCAGGGATTCGCGGTTCAGGCCTCGCGCACGCCAGAGGTCGGCATCGACAATGGCCAGGTTGGACAGGGTCGACAAGCACATCAACCGCTGGCCGTAACGCCGTTGCGGCAAGCTTTCCAACGCTTCGCTGCAATAGCGCTGGGTCAGCTCGCGATCGCCCCGACCACGGGCGATAATCCCGCTCAGCGCCAGCCACTGGGCCAACATCGATTTCTGCGCGGTGGCCGACGGTGCCGGCAGGAAGCGGCTGAGGTAGCTGGACAGCTCTTCTGCCGCATCCAACTGGCAGGCCAGGCCCAAGGCCCAGCTGTAGAGCACGATCAAGCGCGGCGTGCTGATCAGCAGGCTATCAGGCAAGTCCATTTTCCAGCGCAGCAACATGCCTACGTTCTGCTCGGCCAGCAGCTGTTCTTCGGAAAGGTTTTGTACCAGATTCGCAGCCACATCCAGATGACCGGCGCGCAACGCCTGCTCCACCGCTTCATCGATCAAGCCTTGGGCATTGAACCAGCGACACGCGCGCAGGTGCAGGCTGGCCGCCGGCAGCACGTTGCTGCTGGCACGACGCGTGCGCAGCAAGTCCGAAAAAAGATGGTGATAACGGTACCAATGCCCGTGCTCATCCAGCGGCACCAGGAACACTTGGTGCGCCTGCAGGTAACGCAGGATTTCGGCACTGTCGTGGGCTTCACGCACCGCGTCGCAGAGTTCGCTGCAGAAACGGTCCTGAGGAGCGGTGTCGTACAAAAACGCCTGCACTTCGGTCGGCAGGCAGTCGATGACCTCTTCCAGCAGGTAATCGCGGATCAGCCCTTCGCCGCCGTGCAGGCTTTGCGGCAAGGCGCCGTCGCTGCCGGCCTCGGAGGCGGCCAACAGCCAGAAGCGCAGGCCGGCAACCCAGCCTTCGCTGCGACGGATCAGGTTATCCAGCGCTTCGCCACGCAAGGAGTTGCTGTGGCGATCCAGCACTGCCAGTGATTCGTCGTGCGTCAGGCGCAAGTCCTGTTCGTGCAGTTCCAGCAGATGACGCGACAATCGCAGTCGCGCCAGATGCCAGTCCGGGCGCTGGCGGCTGGTGACCAGTACCACCAGGCCATCAGGCAAATGGTTGAGGAAAAACTGCAGGCAACGGTCGAGCACCGGCCCCTGGGCCAGATGGTAATCGTCCAGCACCAGCAACAGCGGCGCACGGGCGGACAGGTGCACAGCCAGCTCGTCGAGCAGGCCATCGAGCCATTCTTCAAAGGCAAAGGGCTGGTGACGCTGGCGCATTTTCAGCAGGCCCAGGGATTGGGCGCCAAGTTGCGGGAAAAATTGCTGCAAGCCGTCGAGCAGGCGTTCGAGGAAACGCCCGGGGTCGTTATCCCGTGGGCTGAGGCCCAGCCATAGGCTTTGCCAATGGACCGGCAGGCTCTGGCAGAACTCCACCGCCAACGAACTCTTGCCAAACCCAGCCGGTGCGCTGACCAGCAGCAACCGCCCTTCCAGCCCGGCGCTCAGGCGTTCGCACAGGCGCGGGCGCAGCACATAGCCGTCAGGCAGTGGTGGCCTGTAGAAGCGACCTTCCAGGGTCGGGATTACCGCACTGGCAGGCCCTTGGATTCGGGACAGATCAGTCATCGCCGGGCTCTTGTAGAAGGCTGTTGTCGGCATTGCAGATGTCCGCAGACTAGCGGTAAAAGCGGCGGGTTTGTAGATCTTTGCAACATTTGCCTGAAAAGAACTACGACAAAAAATCTCGCCACAAAAAAGTAGGAGCCGACTTGCTGGCGATGCAGGCACCTCGGTGTGCCTGTTACACCGAGGGGATGCTATCGCTGGCAAGCCAGCTCCTACAGGGGGGCGGCTCCCAGATTGGGGGGCTTGGGGTTAGCGAACACCATCCTGGCGCAACGCCGCCGGGGTGAAGTCGCTGGTGGTGGCGGTGAAGCCAAAGTCATACGCCTGCTTCTCTTCGTTCTTCATGCCCAGCGCCAGGTAGCGGCCGGACTGCAGGTCGTAGAGGGTTTCCAGGGCGTACCACGGCACTTGCTTGTCGTAGTAGTTCTCGGCATGGGCTTCCGCCACGCGCCACAGTTGGCCACGACCGTCGTAGTGGTCAATGACCGCTGCTTGCCAGGTGTCTTCGTCAATGAAGAAGTCACGCTTGGCATAGATGTGGCGCTGGCCTTCCTTCAAGGTGGCGACCACATGCCAGACGCGGCGCAGCTCGTAGCGGGTCAGGTCCTGGTTGATGTGGCCAGCCTTGATGATGTCGGCGTATTTGAGCTTCGGATCATCGATCTTGTAGCTGTTGGAGGCGATGTAGATTTCTTTCTTGCCCTCCAGCTTCCAGTCGTAGCGATCCGGTGCACCGTTGTACATATCGAGGTTGTCGGAGGTACGCAGGCCATCGGCTGCGGTGCCTGGTCCGTCATAGGACACTTGTGGCGCGCGGCGCACACGACGCTGGCCGGCGTTGTAGACCCACGCCGAACGCGGTTCCTTCACCTGATCCAGGGTTTCGTGCACCAGCAGTACACCACCGGCCAGACGTGCCGGCGCAGTCACTTGCTGCTTGAAGTAGAACAGCACGTTGCCCGGATTTTTCGGGTCGAAGTCTTTCATCTTGTCGCGAAATACGAACTGGTCGCGGAAGTACACCAGGCTGTACGAGCCATTGGTTTGCGGTGTGGCCTGGGTTACCAGGCGGGTCACGCTGCCGCCGCGATAACGGGTGATGTGGTTCCAGATCACTTCCACGCCGCTTTTTGGAATCGGGAACGGTACGGCGGTTTCGAAGTTTTCCAGGCCGTTGCCACCAGACACCAGGTTGGTGGTGGTGGCGTTCTTCTTGATGGCCGCAAACACATCCGCTGGCACCGTGGCACCGCGATGGGTCGGGTAGACCGGCATCTTGAAGGTTTCCGGGTAGCGCTTGAACATCGCGTACTGCCCCGGCGCCAGCTTGTCCTTGTACTGCTCGACGTTCGCCGCGGTGATGGTGAATTGCGGTTGTTCACTGGCGTATGGGTTGGCCAGGAATCCACGGGGATCAACAGCGCCAGCGTTGGTGGGCAGCGGCGACCATTTTGGAATAGTACCCGCCGCGTTGCCGGCCATTTCGGCGCCCATCGGCGTCAGGGTCGTGCCCAGCTTGGCGGCTTCATCCGCCGACACTGCCGCCATGACGTTGCTCGCCAGGATCGACAGCCCAAGCACACCCACGTGCAACAGACTTTTGGTTATTTTCATGTTCTGGTCTTCCTGAAAATACATGCATCTAAAAAGAGTGTGCTTAGAAGTTGGCGCCGAAGCTCAAAGCGACGAAGTCGCGGTCATCCACCGTACTGAACTTGCCACCAAAGAAGTTGGTGTAGGCCAGACTGGCGGTGTAGGTGTTCTGGTACTCGGCATCCAGGCCCAGACTGACCGCCTTGCGACCTTCTTCGAAGTTACCGCCAGGGCCTGGCGAGTAACCTTTGACGTCGTGGGACCACGCCACGTTTGGCTTGAGGTTGACGCCTGCGAACACGTCCGGGTATTCCCAGATGGCGCGAGCGCGGTAGCCCCAGGAGGTGGCGGTGGTGTAACCGTCGTTGTTGCAGTTGGTATTCAGGCTGGCGGCATTAGGCAAACCACCGCCTTGTGCTGTGGAGTTGTTGAGCGCGTTGCAGAACCCCCCTGGTAGCGAACCCGGACCAAAGACTGGGTCACGGCCATAACGTGCCTCGGATTTACTTTCCAGCCCACCGACGTGGGTAACGCCGATTTCACCGACAGTGGTCAAGCGGCTGGCGCCCATGACTTGATCGAAGAAGTGCGTGAAGGTGGTTTGGAACTGGGTGACTTCCTTGCGGTTGTAGCCATGCAGGTCCTGGCCGGGTTTGCCTTTGAGCACCGACGCGTTGCCGTAACCAGGAATCGGCGTGACACCCGCGAAAAGAATGTCGGTCGTGCTCAGTTGCACAGGCGCATTCGGCCGATAGCTCAACTCGCCACTCCAGGCAGTGCCAGTAGGCAGCGTGGTGGAGAAGCTCAAGCCGTAGAGGCGGATATCTTCCGGATACTCGACGAAGTAGTTGGAGTTGCCCGCAACAATCAGCGGGTTATTCGTTGCATAAACAGAGGGTCGCGCGCCTTGTGCACTAAAGATCGGCGCCCGGCTGTGGTAGTTCATGAAATAAGCACCGAACTCTGTGTCCAGCGGCTCATAGTTGTAATGAAATGCAGCGCCGAACTGGCCGCTGTCGCGAGCGTCACGGTCCGGACCACGACGAACCAGGACGCCCTCATTGTTAACGTCCACACCAAACGCTCTCAGACCCGCCTGTTGGGCTGGAGTCAAGGTGCGACGGCTGTTCAGCACGCGCAGATTATCAGTGCAACCGTCAGAAATCACATCGGGCTGGGAGAAGAACGTGCCGCAGTTATCGGTAACCGTCTGGTCCCACTCAAGCTGATAGAACGCTTCGGCCGAGAGGTTATCGGTCAAGGTCTGCGACACATAGAACATGTTGACCGGGATCAAGCCTTCCTTGATCTCGGCGCCGGGACGACGGAACGCAGACACGTCGATCGGGTTGATGGAGTTGATACCGCCGCCGATGAAGGTACTTTCACCCCAGCTCACCACCTGCTTGCCGAAGCGCACATTGCCTGGCTGATCGGCAACGCTGTAGTTGTGGTAGATGAACGCATCGAGAATCTGCCCGCCAGAGGACTTGGCGCCTTCTTTACGGTTGTTGTCACTGATGTCCTTGAAGGGACGGCTTTCGTCTTTGAGCTCAAAGTCATACCAGTACTTGCCCCGCACAAACACACCGGTATCGCCATACTTCAGTTCCAGGTCATGAATGCCCTTGAAAATCTTCGAGAAGGTCTCCCCACGCTTGAAGTTCAAGTGACCGTCATCGGAGGTCTGGGACAGGCCCTTGCCACCGTTGTTGACGCCGATCAGATCGCTGTTGGGCTTGGCTGTGGACCAGCTCGCCCCCACGGAAAGCGACGAGTCAAAACTCCCTTCGATTTCACCGATATTGAAACTGACGCCGAATGCGGGCCCGGCGAGCGTAGAAGCGAGACTGACGGCCAGGGGCAGTCTTGCCCGGCGCCAGAACTGGTTTACTGAGGTCATCGACGCTACTCCATGTGCATTATTGTTATGGCAGTGAGTTCTTTCTGTGATGCGTGTAACGGCCGGAATACAACGATTCCAATGCCGCTCGGCAGCCGAGCCTCCATGGCCCGAAGCGGAACATCCGTGAAAAACTCTGGAAGGGACTATAGCCAGCAGGGGGTAGTGCTTGATCCCTCTAAAGTGTGATTTGCATCACCGACCCGTCTGCCACGACCCTTTCGCCACGTCGGCGAAGGCCGACGCGGCAAGGATGGCTGAAAATCGGCAAATCACAAGTAAAGGCGCCAGATAGAGCATTGGGGGGGGGGGGGGGGGGGGGGGGGGGGGGGGGGGGGGGGGGGGGGGGGGGGGGGGGGTTGGGGGGGGGGGGGGGGGGGGGGGGGGGGGGGGGGGTGGGGGGGGGGGGGGGGGGGGGGGG
>NZ_JBBGYS010000039.1:0-73298 GCF_037479595.1 Pseudomonas sp. MYb541
CGCTCTTGCCCCAACACTCGGCACCTCGCCTAGGCTCGGTGTGCCCGTAATCCGACAGTGATTTGGGGGGCCGCCGCCACGCGCCATCCATGGCGCGGGGCGGCTAAACCGGCATCCCTGCCGGTTTACCCCCCAAATCCCTGCCGAATTCCGGCCAGCGTGTTTGACGGGGCGCCTAAGATCAAAATCAAAAGCAAAAGCACAGCGGCCTGACAGCCGGCTTGAGTGGTGTAGAGCAAAAGCAAGCGCGGTCCTGTAGGAGCCGGCTTGCCGGCGATGGTCTTCAACGATGACGCGGGAAACCAGAATGAACGCGGCGGTCTCACGTTTTTCGCCGGCAAGCCGGCTCCTACAGAAAACGAAAAGCGTATCTACGATGCGAAGCGAGTCGCTCTTGATCTTGATTTTGATCTTAGGCGCCCCGTCAAACACGCTGGCCGAACGCAGGCTTGAATCCGTGGGTAACCCGGCAGGACGCCGGGTTAGCCGCGCTGGGCCAAGGATGGCCCATCGCGGCGGCCCACGGATTCAAGCCTTCGTTCGGGCACACCGAGCCTAAGCGAGGTGCCGAGTGTTGGGGCAAGAGCGCTTTGGTTACTTTCGCGCTTTTCGAAAGTGACCCGCCGTAAGGGCGGAACCAATACCAGCCATCACCCAAACAACGGATATGCCCCCAAATAACGGACATGCCCCCAAATCAAAACGCCAACTTATAACCAATGGCCATCAACATAACCGCCAAGCAAGGCCGCAACACGCCATCAGGCAGTTTGCCCGTCATATGGCTACCCACATAGATCCCCGGCAACGACCCCATCAACAAAAACCCCAACAAATGCCAGTCCATATTCCCCATGCTGGCATGCCCCAACCCCGCCACCAGGGTCAACGGCACAGCATGCGCAATCTCAGTCCCCACCAACCGCCGCGTCGCCAGAAACGGATACAAAATAAACAACGCCACCGTCCCCAGCGCACCCGCGCCAATGGACGTCAGCGCCACCATGGTGCCGAGGATCGCCCCCGTCACCACCGTCAGCGCATTCAAATTGCGCGGGCTCATGTGATAGCTGTCACCCGCATGGCGCTGGGCAAACCCCAACAGGCTCTTCTTGAACAGAATCGCCAATGCAGTCAGCAACAACACCACCCCAAGCGCCTGCTTGATCACCGCATTCATCACACTGGGATCAGTATGCAAACTGGCCAGAAACCACAAGGTCAACAGCACCGCAGGCACGCTGCCCAGGGTCAGCCAGCCAGTAATGGTCCAATCGATATTCTTGTTCTTGCTATGCACCAGCACGCCACCGGATTTGGTGATGGCGGCATACAACAGGTCAGTGCCCACGGCGGTGGCCGGGTTGATACCGAACCACAACAGGATCGGCGTCATCAGCGACCCACCACCCACACCGGTCATGCCCACGATAAAACCAACGATCAGGCCCGCCACCACAAAACCAAAATTACCCACATCCATTCCAGCTACCTGCGGCCTTATAAATTTCTGGCCGCAGGATAGCGATTTTTCTTATAACGACTTATATCAATATGATCTGACTTTATGCCTTTTAGCTCAGTCGATGACAGACATACGCTTGGGTTTGATACGGAAAGGCCACGGTGTCGCGCCCCTTCAGTGAAGGATGCGTGTCGATCAGCGCCTGCAGTTGCGCGGTCACCACAGCCTTGGACGCCTCCGGCAGCGCAGCAATAAAGCTCACGGAGAGAAAGCGATCCATGATCACCTCCTGAGGGCTGCCCACATGACTGTAGGGAAAACAGGTCATTTCAGGCTCGGAAAAATACTCGCCAGTGAAGGCCTCACGCCAACGCCCCGTATGAAAACGCGGCGTATCACCCTCGTACGGAGTAATGATGTCAGTGATGGCGGCGACCCAATCCACCGACTCATCCCGCACATTCCACACCAGGCCCAGTCGGCCGCCGGGCTTGAGCACGCGATGGATTTCCGCCAGCGCGGCCTCGGTGGAGAACCAGTGGAACGCCTGGGCACAAACCACCGCGTCAGCGCTGGCGGCCGGCAGCGGGATGGATTCAGCCGTGCCATTGACCAGGCGCACATCGGGCAGCAGCTTGGTCAACTGCGCGCCCATCGCCGCCACCGGCTCGACGGCAATCAAGGTCGGCGCCAGGGTGCTGAGCAAGCGGGTGAATTTGCCAGTGCCGGCGCCCAGGTCGATCACACTGGACAGCGCGTCGAGGTGCAGTGTGTCGGCGAGCCAGCCCGTAAGTTGTCTTGGATAATCCGGCCGACCTTGGGCGTAGGTGACAGCCTGGGTCGAAAAACCCTGTTGAGCAGACGTGTGAACACCAGTCATTGCCAATCTCTCCTCGGGTAAAGCGGGGGCACAGTGTGCGCCCTCTCACCTTAATTTTCTAATCGCTGCATCCAATCGCGCAGGCCCTGGGTAGTCCTTTCAGAACCCCCGCTGTTTGACTGAAATGGAGAAGTACCCATGAACGCTAAAGCACTGTTCTGCCTCACCGCCCTGCTCGCTGCCACCCCCGCAGCTTTCGCCCAGACCGGCTTGCCCGACAGCATCAAGGTGCCGGACGGCCATAAGGTGGCGATGGAAACCACCGGCGTCGGCGAAATCACCTACGAATGCCGCGACAAAGCCAACGCCGTCGGCCAGACCGAGTGGACCTTCGTCGGGCCCAAGGCCGTGTTGAATGACCGCAGCGGCAAGCAAGTCGGCACTTACTTCGGCCCGCCGGCCACCTGGCAGGCCAAGGACGGTTCGAAAATCACCGGCACCCAGTTGGCCGTGGCGCCATCCGGTGCGGGCAACCTGCCGTATCAACTGGTCAAGGCCAACCCCGCCGAAGGCAAAGGCGCGATGAGCGGCGTGAGTTACATCCAGCGCGTGGCCCTCAAGGGCGGCGTGGCGCCGAGCAGCGAGTGCACCGCAGCCAACAAAGGCAAGCAGGAAGTGGTGAAGTACCAGGCGGATTACATTTTCTGGGCGGCCACCTGAGTAAAGTCGTCTACGCTGCCCCCCATGCCGATCATTGGGGGGTAGCCATCCGTGTTTGATTACGAAGCCTGTCTGCAGGCTTGCGCCCGTGGCGATCAACGCGCCTTGCGCCAGCTCTATGAGCAGGAAAGCAGCCATCTGCTCGGCGTGGCGCTGCGCATCGCCAGGGACAAATCCCTGGCCGAAGACATCGTGCATGATGCGTTTATCAAGATCTGGCGAGGCGCCGGTAGTTTTGACCCCAGTCGCGGCTCGGCCCGTGGCTGGGTGTTCAGCGTGACCCGGCACCTGGCGCTCAACGTGGTGCGTAACCATTACCGCGAAGTGCCTTTGGGCGACGAACACGAGCAAGTCGCCGCAACCGAAACCTTTGAATTCAGCGCGCGCTCGGGACAGGTCCACACCTGCCTGGAGCAACTCGACCCGGCCCGTCGCACGTGCATCCTGCATGCCTATGTCGACGGTTATTCCCACAGTGAAATCGCCCAGAAACTCGACACCCCGTTGGGGACCGTCAAGGCCTGGATCAAACGTAGCCTCGCCGCGCTGCGGGAGTGCATGGCATGAACGACCCACTGGACGAACTGGCCAGCGAATACGTGCTGGGCACCTTGCCCGGCGAACAACGCGCCGACGTCGAACAACGCCTCAAGCACGATGCCGACCTACGCGCTGCGGTGGACGCCTGGGAGCAACGCCTGTTGCCGCTGACCGCCTTGGCGGAACCCGTACCGCCCTCCTCTGAGCTGTGGCGGCGTATCGAACGTAACATCGCCAGTGCCCGCACGCACTGGTGGGACCTGCTGGCCGTGTGGCGCGGCCTGGCCGGTGTGGGGCTTTTGACCACGCTGGTGCTGGCCGGGTTGCTACTGACCCGCCCGCCCACTGCCGACCCAAGCTTCGTGGTAGTGCTGGTCGCGCCGCAAAGCCAGGCACCGGGCTGGGTGATCCAGGCCAGTAATGATCAGCAGATTCAGCTGATCCCGCTGGGCGTGATGGAAGTGCCGTCCGACAAGGCCCTGCAGTTCTGGACCAAGGGCGACGGCTGGCAAGGGCCAGTGTCCCTCGGCCTGGTCAAACCGGGCCAGACGCTGTCGGTGCCGCTGGACAAGCTGCCGCCGCTCACGCAAAACCAGCTGTTCGAACTGACCCTGGAAGACCCGCGTGGCTCGCCGACCGGTAAGCCCACTGGGCCGATTCAGGCAATCGGCCGCGCGGTGAAGGTGCTCTGATCAGGCGACGGTGGGCAACCACACGCGAAACCGCGCACCACCCAGCGGTGAAGCCAACGCCGTCAGGCTGCCGCCCTGGGCTTCCAGGGCGCGCCGGCTGATGGCCAGGCCCAGGCCGAAACCGCCGGTCGCGCGGTCGCGGCTGCGGTCCAGGCGGTAGAACGGCTCGAAGATGCGCTCGCGCTGGTCCACAGGGATGCCGATCCCGTCGTCGTCCACCCAGATTTCACAGCCCTTGGCACACACCTTCACGCCGACCTGGATACGCTTGTCGCAGTAACGCGTGGCATTGCGCAACAGGTTCTGCAACGCGCGGGCGGTGAGGCGTGGGTCGAGGCTGAAGCGCTCCACGGCGCAGTCGAGCGCCACGTCGATGACGATCTCGGGGTTTTCCAATTCGTCATCGACGCTGCCGAGCACGCTGTCGATGAATTCATCGAGGACCACTTCGACCCGCTCCGGCAACTGCGCCGGGTTCTGCAGGCGGCTGTAGGACAGCAACTCCAGCACCAGCTCATCCAGTTCGCGGATATGCGCTACCAGGCTTTGCAGACGTTCGCGACTGGCTTCGGGCAAGTCTTCGGACAATGCCAGGGCCAGGCCGAAATCCAGGCGCGTCAGCGGCGTGCGCAGTTCGTGAGAGACCGCATTGAGCAGGTCGCGTTGCTGATTGAGCAGGTGTTCGATGTCGTCGGCCATGGTGTCGAACACCGTGGCCAGGCTGCCGATGTTGGAGCTTGGGGGAATGTGTGTGCGTTCGCTCAGATTGCCCTTGCCTAATTGGGCTGCGGTGTTTTTCAGGCGTTCCAGATCACGCCAGTGGGGGCGCAGCCACATCAGCAGACAGGCCAGTAACGCAGCCACGATCAACACATTGATCGCCCAGTACAGCACGTTCATGTCGAGTGGGTCGGGCGGTATGGTCAGCTTGACTGCGAACTGCTCGTTGACCGGCGAGCTGATTTCGGTCATCCAGCCCCACTCCCCCAAGCGCACGACCGACTTGCCCTGCTCCAGCAGTTGTTCTTCCGCCGGGGTGTAACTGGCGTCCTGGCGCAGCAGTAATTGCACTTTCAGCGGTGCAAAATCGCGCCCCAGTTGCTCGGTCACCTGTGACCAGCGCTCTACCGGCGCCCGCAGGTATTGCTTGACGATCAGCTTCTGCTGGCCGCGGGTCTGCTCGATGTTGTAGTTCATGTAGCGGTGTTCGAACAGCTGGATCACCAGCGAGGGAATCAGGTAGATCGCCAGACTGTAGGTGACGATGGTGATCAGGTAGAGCCGCAGCAGTACTCTGAACATGGCTCAGCATTCCCACTCGGAACGGCTGAAGAGGTAGCCCTTGCCCCACACCGTCTTGATCTTGCGCGCTTCACCGGCATTGTCGTCGAACTTGCGGCGCAGCTTGGAGATGGCCACGTCCACCGAGCGGTCGGTGCCATTGAACTCGATACCGCGCAGGCGTTGCAGGATCTGGTCACGGCTGAGAACTTCGCCGGCATGCCGGGCGAGCACCACCAACAGGTTATATTCGCCGCTGGACAACTCCACCGGCTGCTCGCGCCAGGTCACCGTGCGCTCCGACAAGTCGATGCACAGGTTGCCCATGATGATCTGGTCATTGGCCACCTGGGGTTCGGACAGACTGCTGCGCCGTAACAACGTACGCACCCGCGCCAGCAATACCCGTGGCTCACAGGGCTTGGTCACGTAGTCGTCGGCGCCCATTTCCAGGCCCAGCACCTGGTCGTGGCTGTCATCGCGGGCGGTGAGCATCAAGATCGGCAGCCCTGCCGAGTCGGCGCGTAGCAGTCGGCAGACTTGCAGGCCGTCGAGGCCTGGCAGCATCAGGTCGAGGATCACCAGGTCCGGCGGGTTCAGGCGCGCGCGTTCACGGACGTGGTCACCACGGCTGAGCACGCTGACGTGGTAGCCATTGCGTTCCAGGTAGCTGGCAATCAGCTCGGAGAGTGCGGCGTCGTCTTCCACCAGGAGGATGTTGGGCATGGTGTTTCCAAATAATGCGGTTTGTTGGTGTGTTGCAGGATTGTGCAAGGATATACGCCCCCGGCGCCCCGCGCGCCGCACCTTACATTTCTTCACAGACGAGCTACACAGCTTCACAGCACCACGGCGCAGGTGACTTTAGGATGCGCCAGTCAATATTGGGATAAGAGCATGTCGAAGAATCTGTTTGCGCCATTTTGCCTGCTGGCCCTCACCTTGGCCCTGAGCGCATGTGGCGACTCCGCCGCCGAAGCGCCACAAATGCCCCTGGCCAAAGTGCGCGTCGAAACCCTTGAAGCAAAGCCCCTGGCCATTACCAGCGAATTGAGCGGGCGTATTGCCGCGCCGCGCATCGCCGAAGTGCGTGCACGGGTCGCAGGCGTGGTGATGCAACGGGTGTTCAAGGAAGGCCATGACGTGAAACAGGGCGACGTGCTGTTTCGCATCGACCCCGCGCCGTTCAAGGCCGACCTCGACAGCGCCCAGGCCAACCTGAGCAAGGCCGAGGCCGATGCCTTCAAGGCGCGCCTGCAGGAACAGCGCTACAGCCAATTGGTGGAAGGCAATGCCATCAGCGGCCAGGACTACGATAACGCCCGCGCCGCCGTACGCCAGACCAACGCCGAAGTCGCCGCCAACAAGGCCGCCGTCGAACGCGCCCGTTTGAACCTGGGCTACGCCACCGTGACGGCGCCGATTTCCGGGCGTATCGGCCGTGCGCTGGTGACCGAGGGCGCACTGGTCGGCCAGAACGAGGCCACGCCGCTGGCGCTTATCCAGCAACTGGACCCAATCCACGCCGACTTGACCCAGTCCACCCGCGAGCTGAACGACCTGCGCCGCGCCTTCCGTGCCGGCAGCTTGAAGCAGGTCGGCCCGGACCAGGCCAAGGCCACACTGATCGAGGACGACGGCAGCCTCTACCCGCTGCCGGGCAAGTTGCTGTTCGCCGAGATCAGCGTCGACCCCGGCACCGGGCAGATCATCCTGCGCAGCGAGTTCCCCAACCCTGACCTCGACTTGCTGCCCGGCAGTTTTGTGCGGGTGCGCCTCGAACAGGCCGTCGACAAACAAGGCCTCAGCGTGCCGCAACGCGCCATCACTCGTGACAGCGCCGGTATCCCGATGGTGTTGCTGCTGGACGCCGAGCAGACCGTGATCCAGCAGCCGGTGGAGCTGGGTGCGGTGATCAATGACCGCTGGATCGTCAGCAGTGGCCTCAAGCCCGGCGACCGTATCGTCGTCGAAGGCCTGCAACACGCGCGCCCCGGTGAAAAAGTTGAAGTGGACGACAGCCCGCTCGTAAAGGAATAACCCGCCATGCCGCAGTTCTTTATTGACCGCCCGATCTTCGCCTGGGTGGTCGCCCTGTTTATCCTGCTGGCCGGTCTGCTGGCAATCCCGCAACTGCCGGTGGCGCAGTACCCCAACGTGGCGCCGCCGAAAGTCGAGATCTATGCGGTGTATCCCGGTGCGTCGGCGCAGACCCTGGATGAAAGCGTGGTGAGCCTGATCGAGCAGGAGCTCAACGGCGCCGATCACCTGTTGTATTTCGAGTCCCAGAGCAGCCTCGGTTCGGCCACCATCACCGCCACCTTCCAGCCGGGCACCAACCCGGAAATGGCCCAGGTGGACGTGCAGAACCGCCTCAAAGCGGTCGAGCCGCGCCTGCCGCAAGCGGTGACCCAGCAAGGCTTGCAGGTGGAGAAAGTCTCCGCCGGTTTCCTGCTGCTGGTGACCCTCACCTCCAACGACGGCAAGCTCGATGACGTGGCGCTGAGTGATTACCTGGCGCGCAACGTGATGAACGAACTCAAGCGCCTCGACGGTGTGGGCAAGGCCCAGCTGTATGGTGCCGAGCGCGCCATGCGCATCTGGATCGACCCGCAGAAATTGATCGGCTTCAACCTGACGCCGGCCGACGTGAACGCCGCGATCAGCGCGCAGAACGCCCAGGTTTCGGCCGGCAGCATCGGCGATTTGCCGGGCACCAACACCCAGGAAATCACGGCGGCGATCCTGGTCAAGGGCCAGCTTTCAACGCCAGCCGAATTTGCCGACATCGTGCTCAAGGCCAACCCCGACGGCTCGACCGTGCGCATCGGCGATGTGGCGCGGGTGGAAGTCGGCAGCCAGGAATACCAGTTCTCCACCCGCCTGAACGGCAAGCCGTCCACCGCCGTCAGCGTGCAATTGTCGCCCGGCGCCAATGCGCTGAGCACCGCCACCCTGGTGCGGGCAAAGATGGACGAGCTGTCGCGCTACTTCCCGGCCAACGTGGAGTACAAGATCCCGTATGACACCTCGCCGTTCGTCAAGGTCTCGATCACCAAGGTGGTCTACACCCTGCTCGAAGCGATGGCACTGGTGTTTGCGGTGATGTTCCTGTTCCTGCAGAACGTGCGCTACACCTTGATCCCGACGCTGGTGGTGCCGATTGCCCTGATGGGCACCTTTGCCACCATGCTGTTGCTGGGCTTCTCGATCAACGTACTGACCATGTTCGGCATGGTACTGGCCATCGGCATCCTGGTGGACGACGCCATTGTGGTGGTGGAGAACGTCGAACGCATCATGGCCACCGAGGGTCTGTCGCCCAAGGAAGCGACGAAAAAAGCCATGGGCCAGATCACCGGGGCCATCATCGGTATTACCCTGGTGCTGGTGGCGGTGTTCCTGCCGATGGCGTTCATGGCCGGCTCCGTGGGGGTTATCTACCAGCAGTTCTCATTGTCGATGGCCACCTCGATCCTGTTCTCGGCGTTCCTCGCCCTGACCTTGACCCCGGCCCTGTGCGCCACCTTGCTCAAGCCGATCGCCAAAGGCGAACACCATGCCAAGGGCGGTTTCTTTGGCTGGTTCAACCAGCGCTTTGAAAGCCTCACCGACCGCTATGAAGGCTGGGTGGCGTATGCCCTCAAGCGCAGCGGGCGTTACCTGTTGATCTACCTGGTGCTGCTGGTGGGCCTGGGCTGGATGTTCAGCCGCCTGCCCTCCTCGTTCCTGCCGGTGGAAGACCAGGGCTACACCATCACCGACATCCAGTTGCCACCGGGTGCGAGCAAGAACCGCACGGTGCACGTGGCCGAGCAGATCGAAGCGCACAACGCCGAGGAACCTGGGGTGGGCGACACCACCATGATCATGGGTTTCAGTTTCTCCGGTTCCGGGCAGAACGCCGCGCTGGCGTTTACCACGCTCAAGGATTGGTCGCAGCGCAGCAGCGATGATTCGGCCTCGTCGATTGCCGACCGCGCCAACATGGCCTTCAGCGAGCTCAAGGACGCGGTTGCCTACGCGATCCTGCCGCCGCCGGTGGACGGCCTGGGCACGTCCAGCGGCTTCGAGTTCCGCCTGCAAGACCGGGGTGGCGTCGGCCATGCCGCACTGATGGCGGCGCGTACCGAATTGCTGGCCGCCGCCGAGAAAAGCCCGATCCTGGCCAACGTGCGCGAAAGCGCCCTGGCCGAAGCGCCGCAAGTGCAGCTGGAAGTGGACCGCAAGCAGGCCAACGCACTGGGCGTGTCCTTTGCGGACGTGGGTAACGTGCTGTCCTCGGCCATCGGTTCGGCCTATATCAACGACTTCCCCAACCAGGGCCGCATGCAGCGGGTGGTGGTGCAGGCCG
This sequence comes from Pseudomonas sp. MYb541, assembly GCF_037479595.1. Taxonomy (NCBI): domain Bacteria; kingdom Pseudomonadati; phylum Pseudomonadota; class Gammaproteobacteria; order Pseudomonadales; family Pseudomonadaceae; genus Pseudomonas; species Pseudomonas sp. MYb541. The sequence continues at coordinate 9,873 of NZ_JBBGYS010000039.1, forward strand.
AAGGCGACCAACGCAGCCAGGTGGCGGACTTGATGAAAATCAACGTGCGTAACAATGCCGGCAAGATGGTGCCCCTGTCGTCCTTTGTCGAAGCCAAATGGACCCAGGGGCCGACCCAGCTGACGCGCTATAACGGCTACCCGGCCATCGCGATTTCCGGCGAAGCGGCACCGGGACACAGCACTGGTGAGGCGATGGAGGAGATCCAGCGCCTGGTCAGCCAGTTGCCGGCAGGTTTGGGCCAGGAATGGACCGGTTTGTCGTTACAGGAACGCCTGTCCGGCTCCCAGGCGCCGTTGCTGCTGGGCTTGTCGCTGCTGATCGTGTTCCTGTGCCTGGCGGCGCTGTATGAAAGCTGGTCGATCCCCACCTCGGTGTTGCTGGTGGTGCCGCTCGGTGTACTCGGCGCGGTCCTCGCGGTGGGCTTACGTGGCATGCCCAACGATGTGTTCTTCAAGGTCGGCCTGATCACCATCATCGGCCTGTCGGCGAAGAATGCGATCCTGATCATCGAGTTCGCCAAGGACCTGTATGACCAGGGTGAAGACCTGGTCACCGCCACCTTGAAAGCCGCGCGGTTGCGCCTGCGGCCGATCATCATGACGTCCTTGGCGTTCATCCTCGGCGTGGTGCCGTTGGCGATTGCCACGGGCGCCAGTTCCGCCAGCCAGCAAGCGATTGGCACGGGGGTGATTGGCGGCATGATCACGGCAACGCTGGCGGTGGTGTTTGTGCCGGTGTTCTTTGTGGTGGTGATGAAGTTGGTGCGTAAACGCCACAAAACAGACTGACCAACACCCCCCTGTAGGAGCTGGCTTGCCAGCGATGCAGACACCTCGGTCTTTCAGACACACCGAGTCGATGCGATCGCTGGCAAGCCAGCTCCTACAAGGGTTATGGTGCTCACATACAACTGCCTGTGAGCCTCCATGTCTTTCCTCGCCCGCACCCACCCTCGCCTTTCCGCCGCCGCCGTGCTAGGGCTTGCCGTCGGTATCCTGGTCCCCGCCGACAGCCTCATCAGCAAAATCCTCATCGGCTGGAACGCCGGCGTCTGGACCTACCTGGTACTGATGCTGTGGCTGACCATCCGTGCCAAGGCCCCGGACGTCAAACGCATCGCCGAAATCGAAGACGAAAACGCCGGCCTGGTGCTGTTCACGGTATGCATCGCCGCCATTGCCAGTTTGGCGACCATCACCTTCGAACTGGTGGGCAGCAAAGACCTGGCCACCTCGGAACGCCTGCTGCACTACGGTTTCACCGGGCTGACAGTCATCGGTTCGTGGTTGCTGATCGGAGTGATCTTCAGCGTGCATTACGCGCGCCTTTATTACACCTGGGACGGCAAGGAGCCGGCGCTGCGTTTTGCCGAGGGCCTGACGACGCCCAACTACTGGGACTTCCTGTATTTCTCGTTCACCATCGGCGTGGCGGTGCAGACTTCGGATGTGGGTGTGGCCACGCGAAGCATGCGCAAGGTGGTGCTGGGGCAGTCGTTGATCGGGTTTCTGTTCAATACAGCGATCCTGGGATTCTCGATCAATATTGCGGCAGGGCTCTTCGGCTAAGCGATACCCCCTCGTGCTGAGCACTTGCTTAAGCCTAAAAGAAATAAAGAACTGACCTATTGAACTGTCATATCTGACAGTAGATTTATTCAAGAAAACGCGTCTAATTGAAACCCAGGTACGTTGGCTGATTCGAGGACAGTTGTCGATAAAGCCAGGCGCCGTTCAGTGTTTTGACCTATTCATCAAAGATGGAGACGCAATCATGCCAGCACAAACTGCAACGCTGACTCCCCACCAACAGAGCGTATTGTTCCCCCAGCCACGTGAGGCAGTGGGAACCTTCTCTGTGTTCCTGGATAGCCAGGAAATCGACATCCAAACCATCACTGTTGTGAATGACCCCTCCCAACGCATTCTGCGTATTACCGGGCGCAACACCGTGGGCCACGATACAGTGCGGACAATCGACATTGAGTTTGCGGATCACACGCCGGCGGGCACGACGTTCAATTTGGCGGAGAGTGAATTCACCCCCACCAGAATTTGGCTATCGGTCAAGACAGCGACCGAATCCTACGCTGTTCGCGGCGTTATCGGCACCTTGTCCATTCAACAAATTTCCCCGCAGCTTATCAAGGTACAAGGCGCCGCCGTTGCTCGCACCGATACCGACCCGAACGGACAGGAACACGACTTGATCATTAACTTCGACATTCACACCTGAACCAGCAATCGGCATAGGGGGCGGCCTTCCACAGGCCGCTCCCCTGCCACACCACCCGGCATGCGGGTCCGCACCGGGCGGTTCGAGAGATTGAGGTCAGGAGAGACGCGCTAAACCCATCCTGTCGAACCACGCTATATCAAGCACTCGGTTGAGTTCCAAGCGGCTATTACGCCACCAGCAACGGCTATTAGCGGCCACCTTGCGCGCAATACTTTCTCTTGCTCCTAGCCTACATAGCTCTCGCCAAACCTTCGGCGTTTGCGACAATCCAAAGTATGCCTTCCAACCAAGGATATAGGGCCTTAGTCGGTCAACGACTTGCTGCAAACTTTGACCGCCTGAACGCCTGGTCAGTCTGCGGATGCGCTGCTTGAATTGCTCGAGCGCTTTACTCGCAACCTTTCTTTTGATGCCATTGGCTGACGACCAAAACGCATACCCCAAAAACTTGCGACCAAACACACTTGCCACCGCACTTTTACTCTCATTGACACTCAGGTGCAGTTTTCCATACAGACGCTTCATCAACGCCATCACCCGTTGCCCTGCCTTCTTGCTGCGAACATACACATTCGCACCGTCGGGATACCTAACTCGCGCTCACCGCCGTCAGGTTTGGGGATTACCACGTGCCGTACCGGACTGGGCCGGTACACACCGTCGCCCTTTCAGGCACAAGGCGAGATCTCCCCAGGTAAGGACGCAATCCTTCCCCGCACAACCGCCGGATTTACGCTGCCGCCCTTTGACCACAAGAGCTTCGCGGTTCATTGCCCGCTCGCCCTGGTCGACATCGCCTTATATCCGGTTCTTGTTCATCGGCTCGCGGTTTCGATTCACGCTTCCTCCCCACACTCGGTCGCCCTCATGCAGTTGCGCTTCACTTCGTTCGCTGTGGTCAGCTTACGGCAGGACTTTCACCTGCAAGATTGCGCCCATGCTGGGCGCACAACAAAAAAAGCCCGTATCTAGCGATACGGGCTTTTTCCTGATCGGGATTTACCAGGTGTAACGAACACCCACGTTGGCACCCCAAGGCTGTTCAACTTTGCCGCCGCTGCTGTGTTCAAGGTCAGCATGCAGTTGCAGGTTCTTCGACAGCTTCACCGCCACCCCCGCACCGAACTCGGCACGCGAGCCAGATAGGTCGTTGTTGAATACATTGTTGTTCACCGACACCTTATTGTTGTTGGCAAACTCGTGCACCATTGCCGCCCGCAGGTAGGGCTGGACCACGCTGCCACTGTCGAGTTGGATATCACGCCCAACTGTTGCACCGGCCTTGGCCATGATCGAGCGAGTACGCTCACCCTTGGCTTGCAGGCCATTGTCCAGGTTGTAATTGGCACCCTGGATCACCACGGTCGACACCTGGGCATACGGCTCAACAAAGAAGCCGTCATCGAGCTTGATGTTGCGACCGAACTCAGCCGACAAACCACCACCGGTGTTGTTGTACTTGCCTTTCGACGTGGTGCCGTCGCTCAAACCGACCTTGGACTCGTTGTGGAACCGGTTGACCTTGGCGACCGCATCAAAATACAGGCCACTCTCCTCGTCCAGCCAGGTGGCATAAGCGCCCAGGTAGTAGCTTTTCACGTTACCGGACGTACCGCGTTTGAGGTTCAGGTCAGATGTGCTGTGACCGGCCATCACACCCACCAACCACTGGCTATCGGCCAGCGGCATGTCGGCGCCCAGGGTAAAGCCCTGTTGGGTCTGGTCGTAGCCTACGCCCGTGCTGTCAGACACTTTGTATTTGTTGCCATAACCGCGTATCCACAGACCCGACTGGCCCGGTTCGAAGCGCAATTCACCCATACGGGTACGCAGTGAAGTTGCCTCGCCGTACCACACGGTAGGTGCAGTATTGAACAGCGCCATTACCGAACGCGTGCCAGGGCTGATCACGCGATTGTTCGGGTCAAGGAACCAGTCGGTCCCTTCCTTTTTCAAGCTGTAGGAGTAGGCACCTACGTCGACCACATCGCCCACCAGGGAGAAATGGGCGTCGCCGCCACCGGTGTGCACGATGCGAATGTCTTCGGGGTTGACCGGCTCCGCACCGCTGGCAGCGAGCAACAGGCTGTGATTGCCCTTGGCCTCACCCTCGACGTTAAGAAAGTCCGTGATACCACGGGCAAAATCGGTGCCCATGACAAAGGTGCCGTTGCCTTCCAGGGTGTCCAGGTCCAACTGATAAAACGCATCAGTGGCACCAAACTTCACCGTGCCACCAGCCAGGTTCAAGGCGCCCACCTGGCTGTCGCCGGTCAACTCCCAAAAAGATGCATCGCCCACGTTCAGGCTGGTGACATTTTTCAACTGGCCGGTAAGGCCGGCATTGTTCTGCAGGCTCAAATGCGCGGTGCTGCCATCCTCGACAATCACATTGCCGTTCAAACGACTGTTATCGATATTCATATTGGCGGTCGCGCCACCGTTCACTTCCAACAGCGTGCCGTTACCACCGGTCAAGGTCGAACCATTGCGTACGTCGATGTCGACCGTCGGAACACGACCCGGCCTGCCTTCTACAAGAATCGCGGAACCCGTGCGACCTTCGACATGCGAGTTATCCAGCACCAGCTTGCCGGTTTCAGCGCTGTTCAACAGGTTCGTCATGAGTACACCGTTCTTGCCACCGATCAGTGTACTTTGGCTGGCGGTTACGAGTGCGCCGCTGTCCAGTCGAACGCCGGCACTCTCGGCACCGGTGCCTTCAACCCAGGTATTCTGGTTGAAATGCAGCTCGCTGTTACCTTGCGCAAGCGCACCGGCAGTAGCGCCTTTGATGACACTGCTGAACACTTCAGCAACCCCACCCTTAAGCGAACCGGCACTCTGGAACGCCTGCAAGCCAAAATTGGTATGGCTGATCAGGGTGCTGCCGGTGATGGTTGCGGTGCTGTCATCCAGGCGTACGGCGCCAAACGACGGGTTGCTCGACTCCACATGTGCACCAGTGAGGCTGACAGTCGAGCCTTGCGTAGCGCGGATATCATTCACTCGACTGCCGGCGTTCACGATCAACGCCGAATCATTGACAAGGATACTCTGTGCAGCGGCGCCATTAAGGGTCAGTTCGGACTTATGATCCAGTTGCCAGTCTTTGGACGTTTCACTGGCGTCAATGGTCTTTTGTTCGCCAATCAAATGATCGGCGTGGGCAGCCCCATGAACCGCTGCAAACATAAGCAGGGTCATGGTCGGGACTTTCATAATCGCGCTCAGGGGCTTGAGCTTGAAGTGGGCTGGTACGTGCATGGTCGTTCACTCTCTGGGGGTAGAGCCGATGAAAACGGTTTGGCTCGTTCCCAAGGAATGGAGCCTTACCTGTGCGGCGCAGAGAGTACGGATAAAGCATCCCAATCTATGTAGGATTAATCTTATTAAGGCAAGTGAACCGGCAGCGGTCAGGGCAGGGGAAATACTCGCGCAAAGCAAAAAAAGGGGAGCTGCGCTCCCCTATTCTTTTCAGGCTTGATCAAGGTGTGGGAATATTGGTCCCGTCGCAGAAGAAGTGGGTGTTCGCCAGCGTGCTACGTATATCCGATGGCTCACCATGGCCGATCACTCCACTCCTCAGAACCGTTTCATAGGTCGCCACGCACGTCCCCCTCGGGGCTTGGGCCAGGTAAGGCTGATAGTCAATTTCAAACGTGATCCCGTTGTCGATATCCGATTGGCTCAAGCTCGGGTGAGTAAGCGTCAACGGGAACGGCCCAGGTGGCAGGCCGGCGAAGGTATTGGTAAGGCTCAACGTCAATGTCAGTTGCACACCGAGGGCCATGCGTGTATCGCCTGGCACATGAACCTTACCAAACAGCACCGGCGGAGTGCCGGGCGTCCGAGTCTCCAAGTCCGAACAGAACCAACGACCCGCAGTCGCAACCATATACTGTGCTTTCGCCAACTCCACGACGACGGCGTCCTGCACATCGACCGTGGTGGGTGGCGACTCGTTTTCGTTGGTTGTCGCCGGGTCGAGGACCAGATACTTGATGGTCTTCATGTCGTTGCCATGACGGGCGACTACGTCCCAGTCAATAAAGAACGAGATCGGATTGGCCGTCGCGCTGACAGGGAACGGTCCGACCCGCTCATCCTCCCAGAGGAAGATGATCGACAACCCCGGATGCGGCAACACTGCAACGGTCCACGGCGCGATGTCCACGCGTACCGGTTGACCAGCATGGGCAGGCAGCAATACGTCCGGAGTGGTCGAGCCAGCACCGAATACGTGGGCCTGGTTAAGGTTGGGGTTGGGTGAACCTGGCTCCCCAGGGTTGGGGGGACCGCCTACTGACAAATCGAGCATGAACGTGTGAATGAACGAAGGGAAACTTACACCACCGCGGTCAATTCGATACTCTACGGTCGTCGGCTGTGGCCCAATGGCCTGGGTATAAGCGGCAACGAATTGAGCCTGAAAATTACTGAATCTCTGCGGGAACGTTGTGAATGGCATTCCCAGACCGTTGTAACCCAGGCCACCAATATCCACTTCCAACCGATCATTTAAGGGGTCGTGATTGTTATACGTTCTGACCCATACTTCAGGGTTACGCAGGTAATCCTTGATATCAATCAAGTTGTCTGTTTCACCAGGATCGGGTACAGGTGCCAGCGGTAAATGCGGGGTTCCGCGTTCCGGATCTGCGATCAAGGCAACGCGCCGATTTTCGACGAACGAAGGACGACTGACGTTACCCGCCCGGTCTGTGAGGGTGTAGAACGCGTAGTACTCCCCACTTGAATCAATCAATGCTGCCGGTAGGAAAAACGTATTGCCTATCGGCAGCATTGGAATCCCACCGGGGGGGCTGACGATGTCCGCTGGGCGCGGGAACATCACCGGGCTCCAGTAGAAGGTAATGAAGTCACCGGCCTGCCACCTGCCTGGGACAGGCACGAAGGTGTTATCAGGAATAACGAACTCCACCCCGCCATGCATGACCAAATACGCGTTGTCGATCACCGCACCTACGGGAAGCGTTGGGGGCAATCCTACTGCATCGGGCTGATCACGAAAGGAGGCATCGGAATAGGGCGAAAGCAGGTCAACGGTAAAATTACCAGGGTCCGAATGTTCTCCCATCGCTGCCGGTACACCACCGATGTTGAGGTATTGAACGCTACGTAGCAGATAGAAACCATGCCGGAAACCACCTGCTGGCGCGCGTACGGTGATATTGAACCTATCAGGGATAGGGAAAGCAGGGTCCGTACTCATTTGCATCGGCGGTGTCACAGCAACCCAGACCTTTATCGGTTGCGAATCGTCCGCCATTTCGACTTGGATAAAATCATCGAAATCTGAAATGTCGCCAGTTTTGCATCGTACGGTGAGGTCGGCCGTCGCATTACGGGCCAAAATCGTCCCGGTGGCATCATCCAGTGCCCCCACAATAGTGGGAGCGGCTGGGGCTGCCCGGGGGGTCAGTGGCACATTCGGATTGCTGCTCATTTTTGATGATCTCCACGTTCGTCCAATATAGGTTTCTTACAAAAAACCACTCATCCGCCGGGCCGCGGTCGACCTCCGATCTCAAGTGCCAACGAACTCATTTCCCGGCAATACCTCTCTCTACCGCTTCATATGCGGCATAGCCAAAACACTAAATGCTTGCAATGAAATCCGCCTCGGTGCCCCGATAGCGCTAAACACACAGGAGGCTGTGCGTGTGGGCCCCGGGGTCAGGGCTCAGGCGCATTGCCGTCAATCCAGCAATAGCGAGTGGGTGGCGCCGACGACACTACGCGGTCAAACCGTGCGAACCGGGAGGCAGACCGGCCATTCAATCGCCCCCCCCTGTACACCCTGTAATTCGCCTCCCCTCCGGCACGGTCCTTGAGCGGGCGGATCAAACGTTCTACATCGAGAATCCAGAAGGAGTAACCCAAGGCGTCTGCCACCCCGTCCCAAATGTGACTTTGTGTATCGACGATGTCAGGAAGTGGATTCACATCGAGGGCCTGGCCGTATCCCTGAAAGTGCATCACGACCAAGTCCCCGTGCTGGATACCCGCGCCCGGGCCTGTATTCGGGTCAATGCGAATTTCGACGCCGAACCAGATTTTGGGTGTGCAGGCGCACGTCATATATCTGTTCGGGTTCACTATCGGTTCGGAGTCAGCCTGCGGAAAGCGCGGCCGCATATAAGTCGGGGCGGGCAGCCCCACTTCCAGCGCGGCCTGCGCAACCAGGGAAAACTCTGGGTTGAGATTACCGGCGCGATCGCGCAGCCGGTAGAAGCAAAAAACAAAAGCAGCACCCGGGAAGTTCTGGAAAACCGTATTAGGGACATTCACGAATATTTGCCCAGTAGCACTGGTCAGCGGCGGGGAAACCACAGCAGGAGCACCGGTCGGTAACGTGTTCATATCCGAAAAATACATCAGTATTTCATCACCAATCTCACGTCCCAGATAACCTCCGGGAACTTCCATGGGCACCAGTGGCGTCATGCCCAAGTAAGCGTCAGTGATCGGATCAACCGGAAAAATGGCCGGTGGCAGCGGCCCTCCCACCCCAGGCGCATCGCGGTCTATTCGGAGCAGTGTGGGCTCAGAAGTATCGTAATTTTGTGAGGGTGGCGGGTCGAGATAGACTCGAAAACGGAGATCGACAATCGCACTTCTCAGCAGGAAAGCCTGGGGAATTTCAAATGGATAAGGAAAGTCCTCAGGGGTGAGTGGGCCATCCAGTCGCAAGGCCGGTAGCACTTCGACGGGTGCGGCGCTGTGGTCATCCCACATGGGTACGACGTAATGAGTCTCGCCAGCTTCGGGCAGAAAGGTCCATGGAGTAACGATTTCGCACTCCAGATTGTTGAAATAGTACTGCGCAGGCACTAATCCATCTGGCTGCGCGCGAATCACCCGGGGGCCATCAAAAGCCAGGACGGCCTCAGAACCAGCAGCAACCTTACCCGCCTGTGATTTTTTGGGCTTTGATTTTATCGATTTTGGCTTGCTCATGCCGCCCTCCTATGGACCCAACATCCAACACGCTTAATGCGGTAATGCCATTAACTTGAAGCCGATTGAACACCCGAAACGCCCGCCCGGATACTGTCAGAACTAACAGGTGCAATTGCCACCCGTCGGACTCATCAACCTGAACACGGTGTCATCCTGCGAATTTCCTCTTGACTGCAAGCAATGGCTGGTGTCTTCTGAAACCGGTTTCAGTGCAATCCGAATTCCAATAAGAAAGGCTCCACCGTGACTTCATTTTCCGCCGCCCAACGCAGCCGCGTGACCATGCTCGACGTGGCCCAACACGCTGGCGTGTCCAAGGCCAGCGTGTCGCGCTTTATCGGCGACGACCGCGCCCTGCTCTCCGATGCCATCGCCCTGCGCATCGAACACGCCATCGAACAACTCGGCTACCGCCCCAACCAGATGGCCCGTGGCCTCAAACGTGGGCGCACGCGCCTGATCGGCATGTTGGTGGCCGATATCCGCAACCCCTATTCCATTGCCGTGATGCACGGTGTCGAAACCGCTTGCCGTCAACACGGCTACAGCCTGGTGGTGTGCAACACCGATCGTGACGACGAGCAAGAACGCCAGCACCTGGCGGCGCTGCGCTCGTACAACATCGAAGGGTTGATCGTGAACACCCTCGGCCATCACCTCGACCAGTTGCTGGAACTGCAGCGGGAAATGCCCCTGGTGCTGGTGGACCGCAAGGTCGAACCGCTGCACAGCGACCTGGTCGGCCTGGACAACCCGGCGGCGGTGCGTATGGCGGTGGAGCACCTGGAGCAACAGGGTTATCGCGATGTGCTGATGGTGAGTGAAGCCACCGATGGCACCAGTTCGCGCCTGGAGCGCCTGAACAGTTTCAAGGCTGAAATCGCTAGCCGCCCGGCATTGACCGGCGCTGTGTTGGAGTTGGATGAAACGCTGCAAAAACACCTGAAAACCTTTCTCGCAAAACCTGGCCCCAAGGCGCTGTTCTGCGCCAACGGTGTCGCGGCGTTGGCCTGCACCCGCGCACTGAAAACCCTCGGTTGCAACCTGTTTGATGACATCGGCCTGATCGCCCTGGATGACCTGGAGTGGTATCCGCTGGTAGGCACGGGTATCACCGCCCTCGCCCAGCCCACCGAAGCCATCGGCGCCAGCGCATTTGACTGCCTGCTCAAGCGCTTGCGCGGCGATACCGAGCCGACACGCACCCTGGACTTCCTGCCCCAACTGATCATCCGAGGCTCCACAACCCCCTTGTAGGAGCCGGCTTGCCGGCGATGGGGCTCTTGAGGCAAGCGTCCATTTCAAGGACGCTATCGCCGGCAAGCCGGCTCCTACAGATGTTGGTTTACGTATAAAAATGAAACCGGTTTCAGAGGTAAACAACAATGCATAAATACTCCGTCTCCATCAGCCTTTCCAGCTACGGCGCCGAGCTGGTACGTCAGCAGGGCCAGCTTAGTTTCGTCGAGGTCCTCGCCGCCGCCGGCGCCCAGTGCATCGAATGGCGCGAAGAGCTTTTAACGGACGAACAGCCCACCGAACTGGCCCAGGCAGCAGCGCAACAGGATTTGAAGTCGGTGTTCTCATCGCCTTTGGAACTGTGGGTCGCCGGCCGCGCCCAAGCGAATGCCGAACTCGCGGCCACCCTGGATCGGGCGCAAGCGTTTGGCTCACGCTGGCTGAAAGTCTCCCTCGGCTACTTCACCGACACCAACGACCTGGAAAGCCTGCACGCCCTGCTCAACCGCCACCCGGTCCGCCTGTTGGTAGAGAACGACCAGACCCTGCACGGTGGCCGCATCGAACCCATGCAGCGCTTTTTCACCGAAGTGGAACGCCTGGGCCTGCCGGTTAAGATGACCTTCGACATCGGCAACTGGCAGTGGCAAGACCAATCCGCCCTCACCGCCGCGCGCCTGCTGGGCCGCCATGTGGATTACCTGCACTGCAAGGCGGTGGCGCGGCGTGCCGACGGCAAGCTGGTCGCCCTGCCGCCTGGCGCCACCGACCTGCATCTGTGGGAACAACTGCTCAAGCACATGACTCCAGGTATTAGCCGGGCCGTGGAATTCCCGCTGCAAGGCGATGACCTGGTCGCGGTCACTGCGCAGCAGGTCGCCACCCTCACCCTGCTGGGCCAACCTCGTTCGGAGCATGCGCATGTCTGAGATCGATATCCTCTCGTTTGGTGAAACCATGGCGATGTTTGTCGCCGAACAGACCGGCGATTTGGCCCAGGTGGCTCAGTTCCATAAACGGATTGCGGGTGCCGACAGCAATGTCGCCATCGGCCTGTCGCGCCTGGGTTTCAACGTCGCCTGGCTGAGCCGAGTGGGCAATGATTCGCTCGGGCGCTTTGTGGTCGACACCTTGACCCAGGAGGGCCTGGATTGCCGGCATGTGGCGGTCGATCCGGCACACCCCACCGGTTTTCAATTCAAGTCTCGTGAAGAAGCGGGCGATGATCCCCAGGTGGAGTACTTCCGCAAGGGTTCGGCGGCCAGTCAGTTATCTATCGCCGCCATCAGCCCTGCCCTGCTGCAAGCTCGCCATCTGCATGCCACCGGCATTCCGCCCGCATTGTCCGAGGCGACGCGCGAGTTGTCCGTCGAGCTGATGACGCAGATGCGCAAGGCCGGGCGCAGCGTGTCGTTCGACCCCAACCTGCGCCCGTCGTTGTGGGCCAGCCAACAAACGATGATCCGTGAAATCAACACGCTCGCGGGACTGGCCGACTGGGTCTTGCCGGGCCTGGGCGAAGGCCGCCTGCTCACCGGTTTCGATGACCCGGCCGACATCGCCGCGTTCTACCTCGACCAGGGCGCCGAAGCCGTGGCGATCAAGCTCGGCCCGGATGGCGCCTACTACCGCACCCAGATGGACCAGGGCTTTGTCGCCGCCGTGCGGGTGGAAAAAGTCGTGGATACGGTCGGTGCCGGCGACGGTTTTGCCGTGGGCATGATCAGCGCCCTGCTGGAAAACCTCAGCTTTCCCGAGGCGGTACAGCGCGGCAACTGGATCGGCAGTCGCGCCGTGCAAAGCCGTGGCGATATGGAAGGCCTGCCCGCCCGTTCAGAGTTACCGATCCGATCCGTTGCCTAACCCACTACCTGTTGCCACAACTACAACAAGCTCAGGAGCAACCCCATGGAAACCGTGAAACTCGCCACCCGCCGTTGGTGGTACATCATGCCCATCGTTTTTATCACCTACAGCCTGGCCTACCTGGACCGCGCCAACTATGGCTTTGCCGCCGCCTCCGGGATGGCCGAGGACCTGATGATCACGCCCGGCATGTCGTCATTGCTGGGCGCGCTGTTTTTCCTTGGCTACTTTTTCTTCCAGGTGCCGGGGGCGATCTACGCGCAGAAACGCAGCGTCAAGAAGCTGATCTTCGTCAGCCTGATCCTGTGGGGCGGCCTGGCCACCCTGACCGGCGTGGTGTCCAACGCCTACATGCTGATCGTGATTCGCTTCATGCTCGGCGTGGTCGAAGCCGCCGTGATGCCGGCGATGCTGGTGTACCTGTGCCACTGGTTTACCCGTGCAGAACGCTCGCGCGCCAATACCTTCCTGATCCTCGGCAACCCGGTGACCATGCTGTGGATGTCGGTGGTGTCGGGCTATCTGGTGCAGCATTTCAGCTGGCGCTGGATGTTTATCATCGAAGGCCTGCCGGCCGTGCTGTGGGCGTTTATCTGGTGGAAGCTGGCCGATGAGCGTCCAAAGGATGCCAAGTGGCTGAGCGACTCTGAGAAACAGGACCTGGAAACCGCGCTGGCCGCCGAGCAAGTCGGGATCAAGGCGGTGAAGAACTACGCTGAGGCGTTCCGTTCGCCCAAAGTGATCATCCTGGCCCTGCAATTTTTCTGCTGGAGCATTGGCGTGTACGGCTTTGTGCTGTGGCTGCCGTCGATCCTCAAGCAAGGTTTGCAGATGGACATGGTCGAGGCCGGCTGGTTGTCGGCGCTGCCTTATTTGGCGGCGGTAATTGGCATGCTGGTGGTGTCGTGGGGCTCGGACAAGCTGCAAAAGCGCAAGCGTTTCGTATGGCCGCCGCTGCTGATTGCCTCGATTGCTTTCTACGCGTCCTACGTGCTCGGCGCCGAACACTTCTGGTGGTCCTACACCTTGCTGGTGATTGCCGGGGCCTGCATGTACGCGCCGTACGGCCCGTTTTTCGCGATTGTCCCGGAGATCCTGCCGGCCAATGTCGCCGGGGGCGCCATGGCGTTGATCAACAGCATGGGGGCCCTGGGTTCATTCGGCGGCTCGTACCTGGTGGGCTATCTCAATAGCAGCACCGGTTCGCCCGGCGCTTCGTACCTGCTGATGAGCGGCGCGTTATTGCTGTCGGTGGTACTGACGATTTTTCTCAAGCCCGGCGCGAGTGACCGCACGCCGGCGCCCAATCTGGAATTGAAGGTAAAGACCGCATGAAAAAGTCTGTCGTGTTGTACAAGAAACTCTCCGCGCCACTGATGGCCCGCCTGCATGAACAGGCCGAGGTGACGCTGATCGAAGCGCTGGATGACACCGGCCTGGCCAAGCTGCGCGACGCCCTGCCCGGCGCCCACGGTCTGCTGGGCGCCAGCCTGCGTCTGGATGCCAAGCTGCTTGATCTGGCGCCGCAGCTGGAGGCCGTGGCCAGCGTTTCGGTCGGCGTCGACAACTACGACATCGACTACCTGACTGGGCGCGGCATCCTGCTCAGCAACACCCCCGACGTGCTCACCGAAACCACCGCCGACACCGGTTTTGCGCTGATCCTCGCCACCGCCCGGCGTGTGGTCGAGCTGGCCGACATGGTGCGCGCCGGTCAATGGAACAAAAACATCGGCCCGGCGCATTTCGGCAGCGATGTGCATGGCAAGACCCTGGGCATCATCGGCATGGGCCGCATCGGTGAAGCCTTGGCCCAGCGTGGGCATTTTGGTTTTGGTATGCCGGTGATCTACCACAGCCATTCGCCCAAGCCGGCGGTGGAGGCACGTTTCGGCGCGCAGTACCGCAGCTTGAATGACTTGCTGCAACAGGCCGACTTTGTTTGCCTGACCTTGCCACTTACCGCCGAAACCGAAAAGTTGATTGGCGCAGAACAGTTCGCGCTGATGGGTCCGGAGACGATCTTCATCAATATTTCGCGGGGCAAGGTGGTGGATGAGGCGGCGCTGGTGGAAGCGTTGCAGCAGCGCACCATTCGGGCGGCGGGGTTGGATGTGTTTGAAAAGGAGCCGCTGGATCACAGCTCGCCGTTGTTGCGCTTGAACAATGTGGTGGCGACACCGCATATCGGCTCGGCCACCCATGAAACGCGGGAGGCCATGGCCAAATGTGCGGTGGATAATCTGTTGCAGGCGTTGGCCGGTAAGCGACCAAAAAACCTGGTGAATGCAGCAGTGTGGAAAAACTGATTTTACTGTGGTGAGCGAGCTTGCCTCGCGCGGGGCAAGCCCGCTCACCACAAAAAGCAGGTTCCTGACGCATTCAGATCACAAAACGCGCCACCATCCCATTCAAATCCACCGCCAGGCGCGACAGTTCGTGGCTGGCCGCACTGGTCTGGTTGGCACCGGCCGCCGACTGGGTCGCCAGGTCACGGATGTTCACCAGGTTGCGGTCCACTTCGCGGGACACCTGAGCCTGCTCTTCCGACGCGCTGGCGATCACCAGGTTGCGTTCGTTGATCAGGCTGATGGATTGGGTGATCTGCTCCAGGGCCACACCGGCGGCGCGGGCCATTTCCAGGGTGTCCTGGGTGCGCTGGTTGCTTTGCTGCATCGATTGCACGGCTTCACCGGTGCCGTTCTGGATGCCGGCGACCATTTTCTCGATTTCCTGGGTCGACTGCGCGGTGCGATGGGCCAGCGCACGCACTTCGTCTGCCACCACGGCAAAGCCACGCCCGGCTTCACCGGCACGGGCCGCTTCAATGGCGGCGTTCAGCGCCAGCAGGTTGGTCTGCTCGGCAATCGCGCGGATCACGTCCAGCACTTTACCGATGTCGCGGCCTTGGGTGGCCAGGCCTTCAATCATCGCAGCGGTGTTTTGTACGTCTTGGGTCATGGTCTGGATCGCGCCGACGGTTTCCACCACACGGTCGCGCCCTTCACGGGCAGCCTGGTTGGACTGGCTGGACGCTTCGGAGGTGGACACCGCGTTGCGCGCCACTTCTTCCACCGCCGCCGTCATCTCGTTGACAGCCGTGGCCGCCTGATCGATTTCGTTGTTCTGTTGCTGCAAGCCTTTGGAGGCTTCTTCAGTGACCGCGCTCAACTCTTCCGCTGCCGAGGCAAGCTGAGTGGCCGAGCCGGCGATCTGCTGGATGGTCTGGCGCAGGTTGGCCTGCATGGCCGCCAAGGCGCCGAGCAAGCGCGCCGGTTCGTCCTTGCCGTCATCTTCGATGGCTTTACTCAGGTTGCCACCGGCGATGGTTTCGGCAACCTCCACGGCTTTGCGCAGCGGCGTGACAATGCTGCGGGTCAACAGCCACGCCAGCAGCACGGTGAGCAATGCCGCAGCCACGGAAACTGCAATGACGCCGGTGATGGCGCCGTCGTAACTCTGCCCGGCTTCAGCGTCAGCGGTCTTGGCATCGGCCGCGTTGATGGCGATGAGCTTGTTCAGTTGCTCGCCCATCTGGTCGGTGCCGTCCTTGATGCGGCTGTTGATCAGTGCGCGCATCTCATCCACTTTGCCCTGCCTGGACAGCGCGAGCATGTCGGCCTGTGCCTTGAAGTAGTTGTCCAGCGTGACCACGAAGGTTTTGTACAGCGCGGCTTCTTCCGGGCCGGCAGGTAGAGCTGCGTAGCTGGCTTGGGCCGTCTTGACCTTGTCGGCGAGCACGCCCATGCGGGTTTCAGCCTCTTGCAGGCTGGCCGGCTCGCGGTTGACCAGCACGCGGAACGACAGGATGCGCAGGCGTAGCACATTCTCGGTGATGATGCCCAGCGAGGTCACGCTGGGCAGTTGGGTCGCGGTCATTTCCACTGAGGATTGGCGAATCTGTGCCATGCGGTTGACCGCAAACACCCCCAGTAAAACCACTAACAACGCAATGAATGCAAAACCGAGGAACGCTCGAGGGGCAATGTTCAACTGGCGCAGGGACATAGGGAGTGCTCTCAGAAGGAGTGTTTGCGAGCGTCCCTGCCGCGAAACGATCAGTCGGCGTCAACGCGCCGTTCCGACCTGTGGTCACCACTGTTGTCGTTGGTATGTGGGCCTATCCTCGATATCGGCAGGGCATGGGGTTTCCCGCAGGTCATTCATAAATATTTTTTTACACTTCTGACGACCGGCGCTTTCTGGCATCCTGCGCCTCCATTTTCTGACCCGAGCCCGTATTTTGTCTGACGCTCAAGCCCCCCGCCCGCGCTATAAATCCGACCTGATCTACGGCCTGGAAGACCGCCCGCACTTCACTGCGGCGATTTTTGCCGCGTTGCAGCACGTGCTGGCGAGTTTCGTCGGGATCATCACCCCCACGCTGATCGTCGGTGGCGTGCTGGGCCTGGAAAGCGAAGTGCCGTACCTGGTGAGCATGGCGCTGTTCGTGTCGGGGCTCGGCACCTTTGTGCAGGCGCGCAAGTTTGGCCCGATCGGTTCCGGGCTGTTGTGCCTTCAGGGCACCAGCTTTTCCTTTATCAGCGTAATTCTCAGCGCGGGCTTCATGGTCAAGGCGCGGGGCGGCGGCACCGATGAGATTCTCTCGACGATCTTTGGCATTTGCTTTTTCGCCGCGTTTATCGAGGTGGTGCTGAGCCAGTTCATCGGCAAGCTGCGCAAACTGATCACCCCGGTGGTCACTGGCACCATCATTACCTTGATGGGTTTGTCGCTGATCAAAGTGGCGGTTACCGACATGGCCGGCGGTTTCGGCGCCAGCGACCTCGGTGCCGCCAGCAACATGGGCCTGGCGGCGCTGGTACTGCTGACCATCGTGGTGCTCAACCGCTTCAACAACCCGTTCCTGCGCCTGGGCTCCATCGTGATCGGCCTGACCCTGGGCTTTGTCGTGGCCTGGCTGATGGGGCGCGTGGACATGGCCGCATTGCCCCAGGTGCCCTTGATCAGCGTGCCGGTGCCGTTCAAATACGGTTTCTCGTTCGACTGGGTGGCGTTTATCCCGGTGGCGGTGATCTTCCTGATTTCGCCCCTGGAAGCGGCCGGTGACCTGACCGCCAATTCCATGATTTCCCAGCAGCCGGTCAAGGGCCCGCTGTACATCAAGCGCATCAAGTCGGGCCTGTTGGCCGACGGCCTCAACTCGGCGATGGCAGCCACCTTCAACAGCCTGCCGATGGTGACTTTCGCCCAAAACAACGGGGTGATTCAGTTGACCGGCGTGGCCAGCCGCTATGTGGCGTACTTCATCGCCGGTCTGCTGGTGCTGCTGGGGCTGTTCCCGATGATCGGCGCGGTGTTGCAACTGATGCCCAAGCCGGTACTGGGCGGCGCGACCCTGATCATGTTCGGCACCGTGGCCGTGGCGGGCATCAAGATCCTCGCCGAAGCCGGGCTGCACCGCCGCAATGTGCTGATCGTGGCGATTTCCCTGGGCATGGGCCTGGGCGTGGCCGCCGTGCCGGAAGTATTGCGCGACCTGCCCAAGGCGCTGCACAACATCTTCGAGTCGCCGATCACCGTGGGGGCTTTCTGTGCAATCCTGCTGAACATTTTCCTGCCGGAAGAGTTCATAGAGCTGGAAGAAGATGAATTTGATCCAGAGTCCTCGACCCTCAAAGTGATGCAGGACCCGGACGTCACGAAATAGGAGCACTTTTATATGCGCAAGCTCATGGTTCTATCGCTGTTGCTGCTGACCCTGAGCGCCTGCGCGCTGTTCCCCAACCGTGACCCGGTGAACATCAACGTGGTGGGCATCGAGCCCCTGCAGAGCCAGGACCTGGAAGTGCGCTTCGCCGTGAAGCTGCGGGTGCAGAACCCCAATGAAACCGCGATCGACTACAACGGCGTGGCCCTGGACCTTGAGGTCAATGGCCGGCCGCTGGCGTCAGGGGTGAGTGATCAACGCGGCTCCATCCCACGCTTTTCCGAGACCGTGCTCATGGTGCCGGTAAGTGTTTCGGCGTTTTCGGTGTTGCGCCAAACCCTGGGCCTGAGCCAAACGCAGAGTTTGAACAACCTGCCTTATGTGCTGCGGGGCAAACTGGCGGGTGGGCTGTTTGGCACGATGCGCTTTGTTGACCGTGGCACACTGGACCTGCCGAATACGGCCACCTGGTAAACGCCATGCAACCGACTGCATTGGAACGGACGCTATCGCCGGCAAGCCGGCTCCTACAGGGGCTATCGTGTTTTAGTCGGTGATGTAGCGCACGCCTGGCTTGGCGCGCTCATCCACCACCAGTTCGAATACATCCGGCCGGGCGTAGTGGCCCACCACGTCGTAGTCATAGCGCGCGCGCACCAATTCATCGGTATTGATTTGCGCCGTCAACAGCCCGGCTTCTCCCAGCAACGGTCCCGCCAGAATGTCGCCCATGGGCCCGACAATCACGCTGCCCCCCGCAATCAACGGGCGTTCGGCAGGCCAATTGGCGACCTCAATCCCCAGCGCTGCCGGCGACGCCTGTACCTGGCACGCGCTCACCACAAAGCAGCGCCCTTCATGGGCCACATGGCGCATGCTCACCTGCCACATCTCGCGTTCATCTACCGTCGGCGCACACCAGACCTCAACGCCCTTGGCATACATCGCCGTACGCAGCAACGGCATCATGTTTTCCCAGCACACCGCGCCGCCCACACGCCCCACTGCCGTATCGATCACCGGCAGGGTCGAGCCGTCGCCCTTGCCCCAGATCAGCCGTTCTGTACCAGTGGGCATAAGCTTGCGATGCTTGGCCACCAGCCCACCCGCCGGCTCGAAATACAGCACGGTGCAATACAGCGTGCTACCGCTGCGCTCGATCACACCGAGAACAAGGCTAGCGCCCGTGCGCGCCGACAGTCCGGCCAGCGCCTGCGTTTCAGGGCCCGGCACATCGATAGCATTGGCAAAGTAGCGCGCGAAGGCTTCGCGCCCCTCCGGCAGGCGATACCCCAACTGCGTACCAAACGCCTCACCTTTGGGATAGCCACCCAGCAACGCCTCGGGCATTACCACCAGTTGCGCACCGCTGCGCAGGATCTCGTCTTCATAACTGAGGATCTGCGCCAGGGTTTCGCCCTTGCCATCAGGCAGGGAACCGATTTGCAGGGCCGCCACAGTAGAAACAGGCATCGTGTTCACTCCAGGTAATGGGGGTTGCCCATTCTCCCGCCAGCCTCGATCATGAATAAAGCCCACCTCAGTGCTGAATGATATGAGCCAAATCAATATCGCCCAGGTCGATCTCAACCTGCTGAAAACCTTTGAAGCCCTGCATGACGAGTCCAGCGCCAGCCGCGCGGCCTTGCGCCTGGGCGTGACGCAGTCGGCCATCAGCGCGGGGTTGCGGCGCTTGCGCGAGGTGTATGGCGATCAATTGTTCGTGCGCACCGGGCGTGGCCTGGCGCCGACCCTGAGGGCCAACCAGTTGAAACCGCTGATCAGTGAAGCACTGGATCGCTGTCGGCAGAGCCTGGCCATGGTCGACCCGGACAATCAGCAGTATCAGGGGCGCTCCGTAGTGCTGGGGCTGTCGGATGATTTCGAGATTGCCTACGGCCGCAGGCTGATGGATGAGATCGCCCGGCGCGCACCGAAACTACGGGTGATTTTCCGCCAGACCCATAGCCAGATCGTCGCAGGCGCCCTGCTCGACCGCACCTTGGATCTTGCGATCACAGCCGGTGGCTTTGCCCAGGGCCGGTTAAGTCGCCAAGTATTGGGAGAAGGCGATTACCGCTGCCTGGTGGATTCGGATCAGGCCAGCATCAGCCTGGACGAGTTCATCACTCGCGAGCACGTACTGGTGTCGTCAGGCGGATTCATAGGGATCACCGATGAGGGTTTGGCCGCGCAAGGGCTGAGCCGACAAGTGTGTGCGTCCACCAGCCACTTCGCGGCGCTGCCTTTTCTGCTCAAGGGCAGCCAGGCGGTGGCGACCATTCCAGGCCATGCCGCCGAGGCCATCGGCGCGATGACCGGGTTGCGGGTACTGGCCTGCCCACTGGCCCTGCCACGCTACCCGGTGGAGTTGGGCTGGCGCACTCAAGCGCAGCTCGATCCGCTGCTGCTGAAAGTGCGTGAAGCGATTGTGGCGAGCTTTACTTAGCCGCCGCCATCAACTTGTTGACCTCACTGCGTACCATGTTGGAAAACTCCGGCGGCGACATGCCGTCAAGTTCGGCGCGCACCCACTCGGCCCACTTGCCCTTGCGCTTGGCGCGCTCACCGAACAAGCGGGCCGCTTCGCCCTTGGCCTTGCCCAGGTTGGTTTGCCACAGGTCATAGAGGCGGGACTTTTCATCTTCCAGCTCGGCACGTTCGGCGAGGGTCTTGTTGGCCAGATTGAAGCTCATGTTGATTTACCTGCTGCACAAATAGGCGACATCTTACACTGTAGGTCGAATTTTCCTGATCCGGATTTTGCTCGAAACGGCCGGCCGGCAAAAAAACTGCAACTTTTGCCAACGCCCGATACTCCATTGTTCACTGCCACATTCACTCGCAAGGAGTCACACAATGGCCCGCAAAACTGCTGCCCAAGCCGTCGAAGACCAAATCAAGGACCAAGCCTTCAGCGAACTCACCGCGCTGATCGAAGAATCGGACAAGCTGC
The DNA here is from genome assembly GCF_037479595.1 of Pseudomonas sp. MYb541. NCBI lineage: Bacteria > Pseudomonadati > Pseudomonadota > Gammaproteobacteria > Pseudomonadales > Pseudomonadaceae > Pseudomonas > Pseudomonas sp. MYb541. The sequence continues at coordinate 30,833 of NZ_JBBGYS010000039.1, forward strand.
TCAAAAGCAGCGCCTCCCTGATCGGCGAGGAAGGTGAAACCCTGCGCGAGCAGGTCGCCATCAAACTCAAGCAAGCGTTGGACTCGGTGTCCAATGTGCGCGAGCGCAGCAAGCCTGTGGTCGATGCCACCGAAACCTACATCGGTGGCCACCCATGGCAGACCGTGGCGATTTCTGCCGGTTTCGGCCTGGTCGTAGGCCTGCTGCTCGGCCGTCGCAACTGAAACAATCGGGGCTGCGCAACAGGCGCAGCTCCGTTTAACCTTCCGCCAGTGCCTGCAACTGCCTAAGTTCTTTCGTGTCCATTTCAATACCTGTCTGCTGGGACTTCGCGCGCGTGCGATGACGTCGATCCCCCGGCAACCGCCGCAACCCCGCTGCATGCATCTGCCGCACCAGTTCCTGGCTGCGCTCGGCGAAGCTTTGCCCGGCGGTTTTGCTCGGGTCGATCACAATCACCAACTGGCCGGTCCAGGGCGTACGTGCCCCCGGATGCTCCGACCAATTGAACTCGAACGAAAAGTTACCGCCCGTCAACGCCGCCGCCAGCAACTCGACCATCATCGACAGCGCCGAGCCCTTGTGCCCGCCAAACGGCAATAGCGCCCCGCCTTCAAGAATGGCCTTGGGGTCCTGGGTCGGCTGACCCAGGCTGTCGACGCCCATGCCCGGTGGCAGGCGCTCGCCTTTGCGTGCGGCAATCTGCACGTCGCCGTGGGCGATGGCGCTGGTGGCGAGGTCAAACACAATGGGAGGGCCGTCCGCCCGTGGTGCAGCGAACGCAATCGGGTTGGTGCCGAACAACGGCCGGTCGGCGCCATGGGGCACCACACAGGTCATGCTATTGACCACGCTCAACGCCACCAGGCCTTCTTCGGCGAAGGGCTCGACGTCCGGCCACAACGCGGCGAAGTGATGGGAGTTATGAATCGCCAGCAGCGCAATGCCGGCACTGCGGGCCTTGTCGACCAGCAGTGAGCGGGCTGCAGCCAGCGCCGGTTGGGCAAAACCATTCGCCGCATCCACCCGAACAAAGCCACTGGCAACGTCTTCAACGATGGGCACTGCCTTGCCGTTGACCCAACCACTGTTCAACGTCGACACATAGCCAGGCACGCGAAACACCCCGTGACTATGGGCCCCGTCACGCTCGGCGCTGGCGCAGTTCTCGGCCAGTACCTGAGCCACCGATTCAGACGCGCCGTGCCGCAGAAGGATGCGCTGCAACAGTAGCGTCAATGTCTCGTAGCTCAGGTGCGTGGTTGAAACGTCGTGATCCAAAGGCGATGCAGACATCGGTAGCTCCCGTTTAATTATTGGAAGGGGCACTGCGTACGAACAATCGGCAGTGACGATTAAACAGTGTTTCGCGCGTGACTGTCGACCACGACAAGCGGCCCGGCGTGTCAGACATATCTAATGCCGCCCCCTGGGCCGACGACTCTAGGCTCACGACTTCTAGGGCGGGCTATGCGCACCGCCTCAACGCCTTTGAGGGTCCACCCAATGAGTCAGGTACAACCACCCTATTTTTTTCCTGAGGTGCTGCGTTCAGCCTGGAAGGAGCGCGATCGCGAACGACACTTCGGAATCAGCGCCAACGATAGGAAGTTTCTGCGCAGTTTGCCTTTGAGCAGCGATGAGGAGCGACGCAAGCAGGTTCCCCCCATGATCGCCCAGACGCTTTGGCTGAATACAAACAGCCCCGCGGAGTTGGAACTGGTGGGCAGTTTCATAATGAGTTCAACAGGCACCTACACCAACGCCTTTCTATACACGCCGTATGGCGGGCTGGAAAAGTTTGAAAGTCGAGCGCTATTACTCAGTGAGCTGACTGAACGCTTCAACACGCCGGCCAAGGCCGATGAACTCTTGCAGTTCATTGCTCTGGGCACACGTTCAGGATTAAGGCTGCCACGCACCCTGCTGCTGACGCCTGTGGATATTGAGGGCGATGTATTTGACGAACAGAAAGCCGCGATCGATCACCAGCAAACGCTCAACCTGCAAGCCGCGCTCGCCGAGCTGGTGAAATTGCCCAGCCTCGACACGATGCTCCAGGCGCTGCTCACATCCGTGTTTCACTCACTCTTCCCCAAGCTTGACCCCAATCGGGCCCGAGTCAATTTCTTCAAATTGCCGCCCACGGAAGGGGAACCCCGGCAATGGGTCAGTTCGCTGTCGATCAGCGCGGCGCTCTTGATGATTTACCGTCAGCAAACCTGGCCGGTGGGGCAAACCCGCGAGTTCTTTCATCCCCAGTCCATCACCACCTCCAACGACGCAACCCGCTGGGAAGACGGCCTGAAACAGGCATCAGAACAATTATCGTCGTTCTTGCAAAATGCCCTTGAGACGTTTTGGAACACAGAATCGCCAAACGGTACCTCACGTCGCGAACTCCTGGCGCACACCATGGAGCACAAGGCCCGAGTTGATCTATTGCTCAAGCGCCAGAGTGAAATCATTACGCCTGAACAAGCCGATCAACTGGCCGCGCTCTATCGACCAAACGGCGGGCCACTCTCCCAGGACAGTGCCGGATTACGCTTTGAGACGGTGCGGTTCTGGGAGCACGCCTCTCATTTCGTCGAGCTGAGCAGTTCGGTGATGATCGCCAACGCGCATACCTGGTTTTACTCGCCGCCCAAGGGGTTGCAGGTATTGGCCGATCACGACGGCCTGATTCAGTTCTTAAAGGCAATGGTCAAGGCGCCCGCCTACGAAGACGATGCCTACAACTTCCTGTCCCTGGAGGAGCGCCTGTTATTTATCGGTTTTACCGAACCATCAGTCAGCGGCAACCTGATTGACGGAAACGTATTTGAACACCTGATGGAGGGCATCATCGACAAACAGCAGCAAAACCTGATCTACGTTCTCGGACAGTTCCGACGTGAACGGGGCGACATCAACCTGTCGGCACTGCTGGATCACGCCACGGACGTGCGCTTCATGGTCGATGACAAGCTCTTGACGCTGGACACTGCACACCGCTGGACCACCCACTCAGTGTTGGCTGACCCTCTCCGGCCCATTTCGGTCGCCGCTAAACGAGCGGAGCAGCTGCATAAACAGCTAATTGATATCCCACACGCGCTGGAGAATCTGATCAAACCATTGCCGTCCATCATGACCCCGCTGGCCGATGCCTTGGCAAGCCACGAACGACAGGCACTCGACCCGGCACGGGTGTTCATCAACCGCTACACCGAAGAGGCGGCCCCCTACCCTATCGTGGCACCACTGGAAAGCCAAAGCCTGGAGGATCACTTCGTCGAGCGTCTGGCCGAAGGGGTTGGCCCGGTGCCTGAAACCCGGCATTACGGCGTTTACAAGCCAGACCACACCGCCTATGGGCAAGAACTGTCTCACGTGGACGTCAAAACGCTCAATCGGATCGTCAATCAAGTGTTGGCTCATTACAAAGAGCATGATATCTGCGACATCCCCCGCAAACACCTCCAGGACCTGCTGCCGCAGATGGGGACCATGATGTCCAACGCGATGCGCAATCAGGCCTATCTGCGACGTCTCAACAAGACACTGAATGCCAGGGACGACGCCATCATTCAAGCCGTGTTTGACCCCTTCAACCCTGACCGTCGTCGGCGGGAGGACCTGGAAGGGTTTATCCCGGATATCTATCACATCACCGTCCAACGCGATGAAGAAACACTGCGCCACAGACTGGCCAATTGCTTGATGATCACCGAGCGCGGCGGGCTGGATCACCACCATTCGGGCCACGCGATTCTCTGGACGCCGGCCTGGGGCCTGGAAACCTTCGTGTCTCCAGCCGTGGCAGAACAGCAACTTGAGGAGCGCCTGAAAGACCCCACCGCATGCTTGGCACTGTTGGAAAATCTTGATCCGCGTCTACGCCAGCTGCATGCCAACTACTCCCTGGGGGCATTCTGGCTGATCACCGAACCGATCAGCGAAAATCGCCAGCAGTCCTGGATCGACCACTACATCGCCCAACGGGCCCATTGGCTGGCACAGAAACCCACCGGCAAAGCACTATTGAAGCTTATGGCGGTGCCGCCTACCCCTGTCCTTGGAGGGGCTGCACAGCTCGCCCATTATTTTGTCGCACAACGCTCGCTACCGGCCTGGCTGGGCATGGCAAGCCCTGCTGAACAGCAGCACCATGCTGAGCTACTGGAGCAATATCGGCTCAATACCCAGGATGAAAAAGACTATCTGTATGAGTTTTTATCGCTACACCAGCAGGTTCACGACAAACTGAACGATATGCTAGTGGACTATTCCGTTGACCCGGAAGACGTCTTTATCACGCCACGTCTCGCCTTGGACGGTCAACGACAGAACCTTACCGACTACGCCCTGGCTCACATCAGCGAGCAGGCGAACTCCTTTACCGTGGAGTCAAGCGCAACGCAACTGACCGAATCGACGGTCCGGCAACTCCTGCTCAAATTGGACATCGCCCAGGTCGCTCACGACTACCTGAAAGAGAAACTGGCACCCGACCAACCAGGCGCAGTGGAGCGTGAGCTGCGTTTTATCCGGCAATTACCGTGGCAGCTGTTGCAACACGCCCATGCGCTAAAACTGCAAGAGCGGCTATCGGAGACTGGCTACAACCTGATTCGGCAGGTCGTCGACATGCCAGACGCCATCGCACGGGCCACGATCGCAGGTGCCAATGCGACCATTCGTCCCCTTGAGATGATCGCCACACCAGGCGCGAGCATCGTCAAGGCACTGGGGCTTTACGTGATCAGCGCAGGCGCCACTGAGCCGTTGATTCTCTACGCGCCTTACTACCCAGGCCAGTGCTTCATAGAATTTGAAAACCTTGCGCAGTTTCTCAGCCATCTGAATGTACCTGGCAAACTGCAAGACTGGATCACTGCCCATCTACCGGCCGCTGACAAGGCGAAGTATAAAAATCTACTGGCCAGCACCGCAGGTACCACCTCCGAAATCACCTTGGCCAATCAACCGATCAAAGGCCACGCCTTCAAGCAGTTTTATCAGGACAACCAGGTGGTGATGGGGCAAATGCTTAAAGCTCAGCAAAACCCCGAAGAACAGAGCCGCTGGAACACGATCAAAAGTCTCTTGAGCAGCGGGGTGCAGATCGCCGCGCAATTCTTGCCGGGGAAACTGCAGATACCGGTTCTGATCTGGCAGAGCTATAGACTGTTCAAAGACTCTGCCGAGGCCCTGCAACAGCATCATTGGCGGGATGCATTGCGTTCGTTCATTTTCGGTATTGCGAGGATGGCGGAGATGGGGCAACTGATGCGCGAGCCAGTGCCCAAGGCACCTCCCCCAGCCTACGAGGAAGTTAACGCGAGCGCCCCTGGCACCGCCAACACCGCCGTTGCACCTACCGTCAAGGACATCGACGTGACCGACCCCAGGCGCACACGTCTGCAAGACTTCGAGACCAGTCAGGTGGCGTTGCAAGACTTGCAAAAGCAAGCGGGATCGGGCCTCTACGCGACCGCAGACGGCAAGACGCTCTATGGTGCCGTGGAGGGCAAGGTCTACACGATCAAGAAAACCCCACAACTGCGGATAACCGACCTGCCCGCCAGCAGCGAAGGCCCGCTGCTATCCAGTACCCCTCAGCACCAACTGGTGCTTGATCCGGATCATCACCCACTGCGATACGGCCAAGTCATCACGCGGCTGGGTAACGATTTTGTGAGCCGCTTTAACGCCGGGTTGAGCATGAATATCGAAGCCAGTGGCATGAAAGAGATTCGCCGGCTCTACCCGACCAAGGCCTGGCAAATTATCGAGGCACTGGATATCGCAAGAACTTATGCATTTCGTGCAATGCATAACATGGCCCAACTCCAAAAACGGACTAAAGGCACACGCCTAGAGGGAATCCTGAAGAGAGTGTTTGATGTCGGACATATTGACATTGGCATCCGAAAAAAAGTGTACGACGCCATCACCCCTCTGTGCAAAGCGTTGCAAGACCCCGACCTTGACGGATGGGAAATGTCACGTTTCGTGGTTGGCGCGAGAAGACAGACGTCGCAAGAGGTGGTCGCATTCGTCGTCGTTGGCGACAAAAAGGAACGGGTTTTTTTTACCGATCTGTTCTTTGATCAACGAATGCTGCAACACGAGTACGCAAATCTGTTGACCGCACCATTCAACATTGCAGGCCATGCGCGAGCGTCCGCCTTGATCCACGAGTTCTCCCACCTCTACTCGCGTACCGAAGATATCTGCTACACCGATGTCCGCCGGCCGTTCCTGGACCTGATCGATACCAGCACTAAAAGAGGGAGGGACGAATACGCTTTGTTGAAGGACTATCAGGACAACGTTCTGTCACTGCGCACACCGTTTGGTCAGCTGTTCTCGCGATGGTTCCCTAGCTCCGGTAGCTCCGGTAGTTCCAGTGATTCCGGTGGTTCCGGTGGTTCCGGTGGTTCCGGTAATTGGGTGAGTATGGACTCTACCAACTCGCATGACCTGGCCGCCAAGGCCATCATGGAAGCCACAGCCACCACAAGTATCAATGACGCCCGTATAGCATTTCTGAATACCGCATCAGCCGACAAACGCATTGATACAATCCTGCGCAACGCCGACTCCGTTACCCAGCTTATTTGTGAAATGGGGCGTGAGCTCGACCCTTGATAAGTCAACCCATTGGATCCAGGAGCCCTAGAGGGCTCCCGGCAGGCAGCGTCAGTCTTTCTGATCGCGCAGGATATTGCCCGATGCGCCATCAATGCGCGCTTCATAGACCGTGCCATCGGACTTGCGCCCTTTGACTTCCCAATAGCCATTGTCGTCGGCTTCGGCAGCGTAGACCTCCACGTAGCCCGCCTTGGTCTTGGCGACTTCGATGGCCTTTTCAATGGTAATCCAGCCCGCCCCCGGTTTATCAGCCAGGGCGGCGCCAGCACTGAGCAGAGCGGTGGTTGCACACAACGCGACTAAGGTTTTCTTCAGCATTTTCGTTCTCCATGGTGGGAATGTCCTGAATTTTTTAGGCGCTCTCAAACGAGAATAAGTTCCAATTGATGTGCAATCGCCATGACGGCTGTTCTCGCCGCCCGCGTGCGGAGGTTAGAATGTGGGAAATCAGGATGAGTCAATGACCGAAAAGTCCCTTTCAGAAGCCGAATACGACGCCATCACCGACGCTGCCGCGCATTGGTGCATGCGCCTGCACGCGGGTGATTGCACCACGGGTGAACGTCAGGCTTTTGCACAATGGCACGATTCCCACCCGCTGCATGCGTTTGAATACGCGGCGATGCTGGAGATCTGGGACGTTGCCGACCACCTCCCCCGCAACGAACCCACGCCGGTCGTGGTGCCGTTCAAACCCCGCAGCCGCTTACGTACCTACGCCGTGGCGGCGGCGATCTGCCTGGCCGTCCTACCCTTGGCAGCCTTTACCGGTTGGGAAGCCGGCTGGCTGCCCAGTTCTTATGAACGCTACGATGCCGCCAATGGTCTGCGCCAGATCACCTTGGGTGATGGCAGCCAGGTGGAGCTGAACCTGGGCACCGAGCTGGTCTACAGCAACTACAAGGACCAGCGCCGTATCACGCTGAAAAAAGGTGAAGCGTTCTTCAAAGTCAGCCATGACAGCGCCCACCCCTTTATCGTGCACGCTGGCGAAGGCCAGGTGCGGGTGACAGGCACTCAGTTCAACGTGTGGAAGTATGAAGACCAGGTGCGCGTGATGCTGCTCGAAGGCTCGGTGCAGATATCCAGCGACAAGGTGCATGGCAGCGTGCCGCTCACCCCCGGCATGCAGGCCAACTACCAACAAGGCGATGCGACGCCGCGCGTAAGGGCGATCACCCCGAACGACACCGCGCTGGCCTGGCGCCAGGGCAAGCTGATCCTCGACAACCTGGCCCTGGCCGACGCGTTGCCGCTGATCAACCGCTACCTGAGCAAACCGGTGATGCTGGCCGACGCCAACACCGGCACGATTCGCATCGGCGGCATCTACAACATCAACGAGGTCAACAACCTCGTGCCCTCCCTGCCCAAGGTTTTGCCGGTCTACCTGACCCAGAACCAGGACGGCAACCCCGTACTCAACGCCATCCCGCGTAAAACGCCGAAAGGCTGAGCCTCTGCCCACAGCTGTGGGCTTCGCCACGCCTGAAGTGTCCGTTTTTTTAACACCCCCCTGCCCTGAAGCGCCCATGCGTAGCGGATTCATCGTTTCGTCATCGGTGGTGTTACAGCGCTGATACAACCGAGTGAAGCGTTTGCGCAGTGGCTGGAGAGGTGCGAATGGCGGGGGGTGCTGTTTCATGCCTGAAACAGGGCTGCCATAACTTTGCCCAGCAATATCTTCAACACCTTGAATAACAACACAAAATAAAAAGCGGCACGGCTTCTGCTCTATCCCTTACAGCGCTGTTTAGGGTCAGCGCGAAGAATAAGGAATGCCGCCGTGATCACACTCACTCAAGGTTCGATGCAGGTACTGCTAATCAGCTGTGTACTCAGCGCCAGCCTCAGTGTTCCAGCCCTGGCGGGTGACGGCGTAATCGTGACAGGCCGAGACGTACAAGGCCACATGTATGGCCGAGCCTCCTTTGGCCCCGACCCTTATCCCCAGACCGCCAATGCCAATCCCAGCCGAGAAATCATTGGCGCCCTGTCGGGCGAGTTGAGTGACCGTGACTTCGGAAACATCAATAGCGGCTTGGGCATCACTCGGGCCATGCAGCCCAACGGCAACCTCACCGGCTTGAGTGCCACACAAAACAGTATGTCCACCCTGGGTGCTGGCGCAGCCGCCAGCCGCTCGGGTGGCAGCGGCAGCATGGGCGGTCAGATCAGCGACTCGATCCAGCGTGGCCTGGCGCCCCTCAACAACATCGGCAGCATGATGGGGGGCAAATAATGAACCGTTCCCTGCTCCTGCTGGCCCTGCTGGGCAGCACCGCGGTAATGGCGGACAACACCGCAGTGATCAACAACAGCGGTAAAGACTACCGCGGCAACCTGATGGTCAACCAGGCCGCGGGCAATCAGCAGCAAACCGCCAACAACCGAGCCGTCGCGCTCGGCGGCCAGGCCACCACCAGCAATATCCAAAGGATGGACGGCAAGGTCGACCCTTCCCTGAACGCCAAGGCGGCGATCGAGGGCACTTCTTTCAGCAATGGCAACGGCATGTTGGGCATCAACCAGTCCGCCGGGGCCAACAACCAATTAGTCAATGCCGTGCGGATCAGCGTCAACCCTGGCCCGCAGAGCATCGACGACAGCGTCCTGTTGCAACAGAACACGACGACGCTGGCAACCGACTCAGGGCTCACCCCCACCACTGGCAGCCGCCAGGTCGTGACAAGCGACCAGGCCTTCACCGGCAGCCGAGGAGTGATTCAGGTGAACCAGAGTGCCGGGGTGGGGAACCGAGTGGCTAACACCCTGGGCATCACTATCAAGTAAACGCTTGGTAGCACTAGTTAGACCGTACCAACACTTAACCAACTAATTAGAAGCAAGGAGAAACACCATGAAACCTCAAATGGCCCTGAAACCAATGGTTTTCGCTCTCGCCGCCCTCATGGCTGCTGCTGCTCAAGCAGGTGGCTGGCACCCTGCGCCTCAACCAACCGGTGTGGTTGCCTCCGTGGTGACAGATGTGCAGAACAGCGCCGGCAACAAATTCGACGATACCAAAACCGAAAATAACAGCTCATCTGATAACTCGGTCAACAGCAACAGCGGTAACGTCGGCGTAAACATTCAATCCGGCAGTGGTAACCAGGCGGACAACTCTGGCGCCATCTCCAGCGCTAAAGGCGACTTCTTGACCGTGTTTGCCGTAGTCGATGTGAATCAAAACAGCGGTCTGAACAACTTCGTCAACAAAGGCACGCAAAACAACGCCTCCCTGGATAACTCCGTTAATCGTAACTCCGGCAACGTGGGTTATAACGGCCAGGCCGGTCAAGGCAACCAAGGCAAAAACAACTTGGCAATCACCACCGCTGATGGCAAAAACATCGCAGCGGCTGCCAACACCGAGCAAAACTCGCTCGCCAACAACTACCTCAACACCGCTGCCACCGGGTACGGCCATCATGGCGGCAAACCTCAATACGTTTCGAACAACGCCAGTGCTGACAACTCGATCAACAACAACTCCGGCAACATCGGTGTGAACCTGCAATCTGGTGCAGGCAACCAAGCCAGCAACAGCCTCTCGGTAGGCCAAGGTTGCAGCGTCTGCAGCAGCGGCGTGCGCTTCTGATCCAACGGGGCCTTGGCAACAAGGCCCTTTTTATTTCAGTGTCCATCAGGTCAGACGATCATGCGCCTCGCGACCCTCACCCTCTTGATGCTGCTCACCGGCCCGACCTGGGCAGGCACCATGGCGATCTCCGCCATGCCTGGCGGTGCAGTCATCTTCAAGAAGGTCGAGAGTATCCGTGAACGCCGGTTCGCCAACCTGGTGGAACAGAAAACCGATTTCAGCTGCGGTGCTGCGGCACTCGCCACCATTCTGCGCCAGGGTTACTGGCTGGATGTCGACGAAGACCACGTCATCAAAGGCATGCTGGTCAATGCAGACCAGGACCTGGTACGTACCCAGGGCTTCTCCATGCTGGACATGAAGCGCTACCTCGAAAGCATCGGCATGCGTGCCCGGGGCTACAAGATCGGGCCAGACACGCTGGCTACCGTGAAGATCCCTGTGGTGGTGTTGCTGGAGATTCGTGGCTACAAGCATTTCGTGGTACTTCAGCGCGCGGACAAAGATTGGGTCTATATCGGCGACCCGGTACTGGGCCACAAGCGCTACTCACATGACGACTTCATCAAAGGTTGGAATGGCATCGTCTTCGCCGTGCTGGGTGAAGGTTACGACAAGGCCAACGCCCTGCTCGACCCACCCATGCCGCTGACCGCCAAGAACCAGTTGAATGAGTTCAGGCCCGTAGGCGATGCCGAGCTGATGGACTTCGGTTTCATCCAGAGCGACTTCTTCTAAGAAGCGCAATAAGGGGCAGGACGCTCCAGGAGCAAAAGATGAACACTTCCCGTTGGCTGACGGTCTTGTGTCTGGCAGCCTCAATGCCCGCTTATGCTTCATCGGCATTCAAGCCGATCGAACTCAAGGACTCGGAAATGGCCGAGCTGCGCGGTCGTTATGTGATGCCGGGGCGGATTATCAGCTTTGGTATTGTCATGAGCAGCACCTGGACCAATGCCGTGGGTGACACCATTACCGGCAAGGCCAGCATGCAAGTCGACTCCTCCACCATCACCCCTCAATTTTACGTGCAGACCACCGGTTCGGCAGGTACGGGCACCCCTCCGAACACTGGCACCGGTAACGTCAGCGGAGGCGCCGGCCTGGGCACCGGCACAGGCGTGACCCAAAGCGTGCGCGCTGCCGGCGACGGCAACACCGCCTACAACAATGTCGGCATTAACGTCACCGAGAACGGCTTCGCGCCCTCCAACGCTGTGCAATCCGGAAAAGTGCTGGTTGCCGGCGGCACCGTCACCGGTGACAGCGCCGCAGGCCGGGTGAGTGTGTCGGCCAACAATGGCGGCTTGCAGATGGCGATCCAGGGCAACCACAACCAAGGCAATAGCCTCCAGCAGATTGGCGGCGGCCAGGTGCTGCAAGGCACCGTATTGACGGGTGACAGAAACTTCGTCAGCAACATGACGCAACTCAATGTGGTGATGAATAACGGGCTGAACAACCCGGCATTGAATTGCAATCTGGATCAACTCAAAGGCCTACGCACTCTCGGTTATTGAACTACGCTGACCCTCGACACTTACGCATTAGAAAAGGACGGCTTATTTCATGCATCGATCGTTATCACTACGTGCGGTGGTCTGTTTAAGTACGCTCTTGCCCGCATCCGTTCTGTATGCTGCGCCGGACGCCGATATCGAGACTCTCAAACAGGAGCTTCTGGAACTCAAGCAGCGGTACGAAGTGCAGCAAAAAGCCTTGGCCGTATTGGAGCAACGGGTGCGTCAGGTGGAAGATCAACCGGCGGCCCCACCACCGAAACGCCTGGCCAAATCCCCAGCGGACTTCCAGAAAGCCAGCGGCGCCACCGTCGCCGGTACTGGCGCGGCAGCGGCATCCGGTGGTGCGGGCGGCGGCGGCAGTTCTTACGGCCAGTCGCTGAAGGATGATTCGGCGCCGGCGCAGAGCGTGAGCAACCTCTACAACGAAGCCAGCGGTTTCTTTGGCAACGGCAAGTTCAGCTTTGAAACCGGTATTACCTACGCGCGCTACGATGCACGCCAGCTCACGCTCAACGGCTTCCTGGCGCTGGACTCGATCTTCCTCGGCAATATCAACCTGGATCGAATCAAGGCGGATAACTGGACGCTTGACCTGACCGGTCGCTACAACGTCGACAACCGCTGGCAGTTCGACGTGAACGTGCCGGTGGTGTACCGCGAATCGACTTACCAGTCCGGCGGTGCGGGTAACAACGCCAACGCCACCTCGGAAGAGTCGGTGAGCCGCGACCCGACCATCGGCGACGTCAACTTCGGTGTGGCCTACAAGTTCCTCGACGAAACCCCCACCCTGCCGGATGCTGTGGTGTCGGTGCGCGTCAAGGCGCCGACGGGCAAAGAACCGTTCGGCATCAAGCTGGTGCGCTCAACCGCCAACGACAACCTGTACGTGCCTGAAAACCTGCCGACGGGTAATGGAGTCTGGTCGATCACGCCGGGGATCTCGCTGGTCAAGACCTTCGACCCCGCCGTGCTGTTTGGCTCGTTCTCCTACACCCACAACTTCGAAGAGTCGTTCGACGACATCAGCAGTGACGTCAACCAGAAAGTCGGCGGCAAAGTCAGCCTGGGTGACAGCTTCCAACTGGGTGTCGGCGTGGCCTTTGCGCTGAACGAGAAGATGAGTATGTCGTTTTCGGTCTCCGACCTGATCCAGCGTAAAAGCAAGCTCAAGCCCAATGGCGGGGACTGGCAGTCAGTGGTGTCCAGCGATGCCAACGCCGGTTACTTCAACGTGGGCATGACGATTGCGGCGTCGGATAATCTGACGATTGTGCCGAACCTGGCGATCGGGATGACGGATGATGCGCCGGACTTTACGTTTAGCCTGAAATTCCCGTACTACTTCTAGTGGTGTGTTTGAGGGCCCCATCGCCGGCAGCCAAAAGGAAAAGCCCCGCAACGATAAGGGTCGTTGCGGGGCTTTTCGGTTTACCCGCCCTAGCGGATCTGGTGTTTGTGCAGCAACCGGTAGAACGTGGGCCGGGAAACCCCTAGGACACGCGCGGCAACACTCAGGTTGTCGCTGTGCCGGTTGAGCACGTCGCACAGCGCCTGGCGCTCGGCGCGGTGTTTATAGTCTTCCAGTGTAGCCATCGGCGGCGAAATTGCCTGTTGGCCGTGCAATCCCAGATCAACGGCTTCTATCTGGCGCCCTTCGGCCAGCACCAGGCCGCGACGGACGCGGTTGGCCAGCTCGCGGACGTTACCCGGCCAGGCGTGTTCACCCATTGCCACCAGCGCATCGTCGCTGAAGCTGCGCGGGCGGCGGCCGGTCTCCTGGCTGTAGAAACGTGAGAAGTGATTGGCCAGCATCGCCACGTCGCCATGGCGATCACGCAACGGCGCCGTGACCACTTGCAGGACATTGAGGCGGTAGTACAGATCTTCGCGAAAGGCGCCCTTCTCTACCGCTGCCTCCAGGTCGACGTGAGTGGCCGCCAATACCCGCACATCCACGGGAATCGGTTGGCTGCCGCCGACGCGTTCAATTTGTTTCTCCTGCAGAAACCGCAGCAGATTGGCCTGCAATTCCATCGGTAAATCGCCGATTTCATCGAGGAACAACGTGCCACCGTTGGCGGCCTCGATACGCCCGACCTTACGCTGATGGGCGCCGGTAAATGCGCCCTTTTCATGCCCGAACAATTCGGATTGGATCAAGTGTTCAGGAATCGCCCCGCAATTGATCGCCACAAACGGCTTGGCGTGACGCTGGGATTGACGATGCAGGGTCTTGGCCACCAATTCTTTGCCGGTACCGCTGTCGCCGCGGATCAACACCGGAGATTCAGTGGGTGCAAGCTTGGACAATAACTTGCGCAGTTCGCGGATCGGTCGACTGTCCCCCAGCAACTCGTGCTCGGGCTCATCCACCGGCATATGGCCCTTGCCCCGCAGGCGTGCCATGCCGAACGCGCGGCCTAGGGTGACCTGCACACGGGCCACATCGAAGGGCAAGGTATGGAAATCGAAAAACCATTCGCAGACGAAGTCACCCACGTTCTGCAGGCGGAGCACGTCCTGGCTGAGTACGGCGATCCATTCAGTGCCGCTGCGGCCGATCAGTTCCTTGACCGCTTCCGGACGCTCCAGGTGGTAGGGCTGCAGGCGCAGCAGCCCGACATCGCAGGATCGGTCGCCCACGGCCTCCAGCGTACAGCTGTCCACCTCCCACCCGGCGGTGCGCAAACCAGGCAATAGCCCATGGCAGTCGCCACAGGGGTCGACCACGAGCAAGCGGCGCTGCACAGGTGTAACGACCATGACTATTCCTTGGCGTCAAAATTGTTAAAGTTATTTAGAAACAACGGTTTGTGACGTCTGGCGCTAACACTAGCAAGGTCTTGACGCCGTCCTTGTACCGTTTCGCTATAAATCTCGGCAAAAAGCCATTTGTGCGTGTTTACGCAAAAAAAGTTACGCGACACCGAAACTTTCATTCAGCTTTCAAAACAGCCGCTTACATGACATTAATCACTAAACATCGAAAATAGTTGCTCTAACATGTGACCCGTACCCCGCCATCGTGCATCAGTACAAGTAACCCGCCGCACGGTCAGCCCAACCGCCGGCACTCACTTGAATGGGCAATGAGAGAGAACCCCACATGAACGCCCCGCTCCGCATCAACGAAGCTCTTTTGATCGCAGACCGTGCCTTCCAGCCCTTTCAGTGCGTGGCCTGGCATGACGGCAATGGCGCCCTCAGCCTGAGCGTCATCGACCGCACCAACAACCGTATCGGCAGCAAACAACTGTCTTCGAGCGCCTATACCGACCCGGCACAACTGGAAGACCTGCTGTTGCAGGCCCGCGCCGAACTCGATAAAAGTGGCTACCAGTTGCAATCCTGGGCGATGCCGAAGTAATCCGGCACTGTAACTTGCGCTTATCGGTTTAGATAAGCGCAAGTTCAGTGTTAGTCCGCGTAACGCTTATTGAGCGGCCAGAATAAACCGCTCGATTGCTTCTGCCGCGCCGTCATCGACATTACTGCCCGTTACCACGCTGGCCTGGCGCTTGACGGTTTCTTCCGCCTGGCCCATGGCAATCGACAACCCGGCGACATGAAACATGGCCGGGTCATTGCCGCCATCACCGATAGCCGCCGTCTGCTCCATCGGAACGCCAAGGTGCGCCGCCAAGGTCTGCAAGGCCTCGCCCTTGTTGGCCAGCATCGCCGTCACGTCCAGGTAAACCGGTTGCGAACGCGATACCTGAGCCAGCCCCTGCACCTTGGGCTGCAGCTGCGCTTCCAGCTCCACCAGCAATTGCGTGTTGTTGCTGGCCGCGACGATTTTGTCCACACGGTCCAGGTAGGGTTCGAAACTCTCTACCACAATCGGCCCATAGCCCAAGCCATCGGCTTCGCGCTTCATCATCGGCCCTGGCGGGTCGCGGCGCAGCCAGTCACCGTCGGCAAACACCCAGACTTCCACATCCGGCTCTGCTGAAAACAGCGCCAGCGTGACCAGCGCCGCTTCAGCCGGCAGATGATGGGCAACCAGAATGCTGCCGTCCGGGTTGATCAAGGTGCCGCCATTAAAGCCTGCCACCGGGACATCAATACCAAATGTCTCGATCAGATGCAGCATGGCCTTGGGCGGCCGCCCACTGGCCAGGCTGAAAAACACCTCCGCCTCACGCAATGCACGAACAGCATCGATGGTGCGTGGGCTAAGCCTGTGATCCGGATGCAGCAAGGTGCCGTCCACATCACTGAGAATAAAACGGACGGGATGAATCGCCGCGTCACTCATCCGAGGCTATGCCAGGTACGGCCGTCACGGGCCAGCAAGGCGTCGGCGGCAGCCGGACCATCTTCACCGGCCTTATAGGCCTGGATCCCGTCGTCTTCCTTCCATGCATCCAGGAATGGCTGCACCGCACGCCAGCCGTTCTCGATGTTGTCCGCACGCTGGAACAAGGTCTGGTCGCCGGTCATGCAGTCGTAGATCAGGGTTTCATACCCCGTCGATGGCTGCATTTCGAAGAAGTCCTTGTAGGCAAAACCCAACTGGATATTGGCCATATCCAGGGTCGGACCAGGCTTTTTCGCCAACAGGTCAAACCACATGCCTTCATTAGGCTGGATCTGGATTTTCAGGTAGGTGGGCTTTAGCTCATCCACTTCGGTATCGCGAAATTGCGCGTAAGGGGCAGGCTTGAAGCAGATGACGATTTCGGTGTCACGCACACTCATGCGCTTGCCGGTGCGCAGGTAGAACGGCACACCGACCCAGCGCCAGTTGTCGATCATCACCTTGAGGGCGACGAAGGTTTCGGTGCTGCTGTCGGGCGCTACGTTGGCTTCTTCGCGATAACCCGGCAGTTGCTTGCCGCCGATTTCACCGGCGGTGTACTGCCCGCGTACCGAGTTGGCCCGCGCATCTTCGAGGGACCAGGGGCGCACCGCACCAATAACCTTGGCCTTTTCACCGCGTACGGCATCGGCGCCAAAGGCAGCGGGCGGCTCCATCGCCACCATCGCCAGCAACTGGAACAGGTGATTGGGCACCATGTCGCGCAGGGTGCCGGTCTTCTCGAAGAAGTTGCCACGGGTTTCAACGCCGACGGTTTCAGCGGCGGTGATTTGCACGTGGTCGATGTAATGATTGTTCCAGAAGGCTTCGAACAGCACGTTGGAGAAACGGCTGATCAGGATGTTCTGTACCGTTTCCTTGCCCAGGTAATGGTCGATGCGATAGATCTGCTTCTCGCTCATCACCTTGAGCAGGCTGGCGTTCAGCGCCTCGGCGGTAGCCAGGTCTGAGCCGAAGGGCTTCTCGATGACCACACGACGGAAGCTGTCGTCGGTTTCCGTCAGCAGGCCGGCACTGCCCAGGCGCTGCACTACGTCACTGAAGAAGCGCGGCGCAGTGGCCAGGTAGAACACGGCGTTGCCGGTGCCACTGTCGGCGATTTTCTTGCCGATGTCCGCATAGGTGCTGTCGTCGAGGAAGTCGCCCTCGACGTAGCTGATGCCTTTGGCCAATTGCGCCCACAACTGCGGGTCCAGGGCGTTTTCGCCATTGCCCTTGACCTTGCTCGCCGCTTCGGTGCGGATGAAGTCTTCGAGTTTCTTGGCGAAGTCGGCATCACTGATGGCGTTGTGATCAACGCCGACAATGCGCAGGCCATCGCCCAGAAGGCCATCCCGGCTGAGGTTGTACAGCGCCGGCATGAGCAGGCGCTTGACAAGATCACCATGGGCACCAAACAGAAACAGTGTGGTGGGCGGAGCAGGTTCGGCCTTGGGTTTCTTGCCGTTGGCGGTCATTTTTTGGAAGTCTCCACGTGGCCGCCGAAGCCGAAGCGCATGGCTGAGAGCATTTTGTCGCCGTAGGTGCTTTGCTGGCGCGAGCGGAAGCGTGCGAACAGCGAGGTAGACAGTACTGGCACCGGCACGGCTTGTTCCATGGCGGCTTCGATGGTCCAGCGGCCTTCGCCACTGTCGGCCACGGAACCCGAGTAACCATCGAGTTTCGGATCGGTCGCCAGGGCATCCGCGGTCAGGTCGAGCAGCCAGGACGAAACCACGCTGCCACGGCGCCAGACTTCTGCGATATCGGCCACATTCAGGTCGAAGCGCTGGTCTTCCGGCAGGTTCTCCGAGTTCTTGGTCTTGAGGATGTCAAAACCTTCGGCAAACGCCTGCATCATCCCGTACTCGATGCCATTGTGGATCATCTTGACGAAGTGCCCGGAACCCGCAGGACCGGCATGGATATAGCCCTGCTCGGCGCGCGGGTCAGCGCTGTCTGAACGGTCCTTGGTACGCGGGATGTTGCCCAGGCCCGGGGCCAGGCTCTTGAAGATCGGGTCGAGGCGCTGCACGGTCTCGGCGTCGCCACCGATCATCATGCAGTAGCCACGCTCCAAGCCCCAGACACCGCCGGAGGTGCCGACATCGACATAGTGCAGGCCTTTTTCCGCCAGGGCCTTGGCCCGGCGGACGTCGTCCTTATAGTTGGTGTTGCCGCCGTCGATGATTGCGTCACCGTCTTCCAGCAGCGTGCTCAATTCATTGATGGTGTCTTCGGTCGGTGCGCCGGCTGGCAGCATCACCCACACGGTGCGCGGCTTTTGCAGCCCGGCCACCAGGGCCTTGAGGTCGGCAACGCCGGTGGCGCCCTCTTCGCTCAGGCCTTTTACAAAGGCTTCGTTACGGTCGTAAACAACGGTGGTATGCCCATTGAGCATCAGGCGCCGTGCAATATTCCCGCCCATGCGGCCTAGTCCGATAATCCCCAGTTGCATGTGCTGATGCTCCTAACTACTAAAAAAATGTGTGCATAGTTTATAGCGCAATGAGGCTAATGAGGGTTAGTCCAGAGCGGATCCCTGTAGTTTCATGACAAAAAAGTAGCCATCAATTGAGCATCACGGTACAAAAAGTCACACGACCATCAAAAATAAAAAAGTTCCATTGCTCGCAAAAAGAATTCAGAATTACCCTGACTGCTGCCGAGAACCTCGACTCAAGCGTTCTGGCACACCGCGACACACCGGCTATTTGCGAGGTAAGCAATGAGCACTGCACAGATGACCCGTCCTCCACAGACCCTCTACGTCTCCATCCGACGCGACGAGTTGCGCCAGTTGAAAGACGAACGCGAACAGTTGCAGCAGGAAGTCCTGCGCCTGCGTTCGCATATCATCCAGGCTCAGTTGGACCAGCCTTCCAGCGCCCAGCCTGCCCTCTGCTAAGCCCGGTCATCACTTTGTAAGATAACGGCTACGAAAATCTCACAAAGTTTTCACATGCACCTCCCGATACTCCCGCCCGAAGGGCCGCCCCATGCAAGGGCGGCCTCTGTTGCGTGCACCTCTGCGCGTCAACTGAAAAATTATCGGGTTGGAGCGCTGGATGGCGATGTTCAAACGCAGCACTACGTCTGCGAAAGGCTTTGATTGGGCCGGTCTTGGTTGGCTGTTTCTGTTCTTCTGGTACTTCTCGGGTATTACCCAACTGCTGATCCAACTGACCGGGACCTCCGGTTTCAGTGGCTTTCGCCAAGCCTTCTTCATGAGCGCCCTGTGGCTGGCGCCCATGTTGCTGTTCCCGCGCCGTACACGCCTGCTCGCCGCGCTGATCGGCGTCGTGTTGTGGGCGTGTTCCATGGCCAGCCTGGGTTATTTCTTCATCTACCAGCAGGAATTTTCCCAAAGCGTCATCTTCATCATGTTCGAGTCGAACATCTCGGAAGCCGGTGAATACGCCACCCAGTATTTTGCCTGGTGGATCGTGCTGGCGTTCATCGCTCACACCGCCTTCGCTGTATTCCTCTGGACCCGTTTGCGCCCGGTCTATCTGCCTCGCGGTCAGTCGATGCTGGCTGCGGCGGCCATCGTGCTGGCTGTGGTGGGTTATCCGCTGGTCAAGCAGATCGCCACCAGCGACAACATGGAACAGGCCATCGATCGTTTCGAAACCCGCATCGAGCCTGCTGTGCCATGGCAGATGATTGTTGCCTATCGCCGCTACACCGAACAACTGGACAACATGCAAGGCATGCTGACCAGTGCCAGCCAGATCCCGCCCCTGAACAACCTCAAGGACAGCATGGCCGGCCAGCCATCTACATTGGTCTTGGTGATCGGCGAATCCACCAACCGCCAGCGTATGAGCCTCTACGGCTACCCGCGCAACACCACGCCGGAACTGGACAAGCTGCGCGACCAACTGGCTGTGTTCGACAACGTCATCACTCCGCGCCCCTACACCATCGAAGCGTTGCAACAGGTGCTGACCTTCGCCGACGAAGAAAATCCGGATCTGTACCTCAAGACCCCGTCGATTGTCAGCGTGATGAAGCAGGCCGGCTACAAGACCTACTGGATCACCAACCAGCAGACCATGACCAAACGCAACACCATGCTCACGACCTTTTCCGAACAGGCCGACGAGCAGGTGTACCTGAACAACAACCGCAACCAGAACGCACGCCAGTACGACGGTGACGTACTCGCCCCCTTCTCCAAGGCGCTGGCTGACCCCACCGAACGCAAGTTCATCGTGGTGCACCTCTTGGGCACTCACATGAGCTACCAGTACCGCTATCCGCCGACCTTCGACAAATTCACTGATCGCCAAGGCGTACCTGAAGGCGTCAGCGATGCGCAGTTGCCGACCTACAACAGCTACGACAATGCCGTGCTGTACAACGACTTTGTGGTGTCTAGCCTGATCAAGGACTACGCCAAGACCGACCCCAATGGTTTCCTGTTGTACCTGTCGGACCATGGCGAAGACGTCTTCGACTCCGCCGGCCACAGCACCTTGGGACGCAACGAAGGCAAGCCGACGGCGCCGATGTACACCATCCCGTTCATGGCCTACGCCTCCCCCAAATGGCGCGAAACCCACGATTGGAGTTTTGCCGGCGACCTGCAGCGCCCGTACAGCAGCTCCCAACTGATCCACACCTGGGCCGACCTGGCGGGCCTGAGTTTTGATGAGTGGGACCGTAGCAAGAGCCTGGTCAGCGACAGCTTCAAGCCTCGCCCCTTGATGATCGGCAACCCCTACGAGCGTCAACAGAAAGGCCTGATCGACTTCAGCCTGATCAAACCGAAAAAGAACACCACCGAAGTGGTACTTCAAGAGCCCTTGTAACAGAAAGATAACAATCATTCTCGTTTAGCCCTAAAGTTCCTCGCCTCCTTTCGTCTTTGAGCCAAGGCCTTCTCTTACTGAGAAGGCTGCAAAGACGACAAGGAGTCTTCCGCGATGTTCGCGCCCTTCACCCGTTCCATGACGTTCACCCTCGGCCTCTTCAGCGTGGTCGTAAGCCCGGATCTTCTGGCTGAAACCGACCCCGAAAACAAAGCCCTCGAACTCGGCGCCACCAGCATCACCGCCGAAGGCCTGGGTGCCACCACCGAGCACACCGGGGCCTACACCACCAGCTCCATGAGCACCGCCACCCGGCTGAACCTGTCGGTCAAAGACACCCCGCAATCGATCTCGGTGATCACTCGCCAGCAGATGGATGATTTCAATCTCAATACACTCACCGATGCTCTGCGCCAGACCACCGGGGTGACGGTCCAACACCTGGATTCGGACCGCGCCGGCTACTCGTCGCGCGGCTACTCCATCAACAATTTCCAGGTGGATGGCATGCTCAATACCTTTGGGCGCATGAAGTCCGACTCCGACACCATCATCTACGACCGTATCGAAGTAGTACGCGGTGCGACCGGCCTGACCACGGGTGCGGGCGATCCCTCGGCCACGGTCAACATGATCCGCAAGCGCCCGACGTCACAGTGGCAAGCCAAGGCCGGCGTGAGCGGTGCCAGCCATGACAACTACTACAGCTATCTGGATGTGGGCGGCCCGCTGGCATTTGACGGACGCCTGCGCGGACGCACGGTGATGGCTTACCGCGACAGCCAATCCTTTCGCGATAATTACGCCCTGCAAAGGGAAGTCGGCTACGGCATTCTCGAGGCCGATCTGACAGACGATACCGTGGTAGCCGTGGGCTTCGATTATCAGAACAAACATGTGCAGGGCACCTCATGGGGCACACTGCCCTATTGGAACAGCGATGGCGGCAAGGCTCGCTTGTCGCGCTCCGCCAATATGGCCACCGACTGGAGTTCCTGGCCGCTCAAGGACAAGACCACCTTTGCCTCCCTTGACCACAAACTGTCCGAGAACTGGCGCCTGAAAGCAGCCTATACACACCGGCAGAGCGACACCGACGGCAAGGTCTATTACGGCGGCGCGGGCTTCCCGAATCCGGACGGCAGCGGCATGACCGCCTGGACCAACCAGATGGTCGGCACATCAAAGATGGATGCCGTGGACTTCAACCTCGCTGGGGCCTACACACTGCTGGGCCGCGAGCATGAATTGATGGTCGGGTATGGGGAGTCGGAGCAGAGGGATTCATCGCCCTACCAGCGTTACAGCACACCCGAAGGCTACGAAACCATCCCTGACTGGCAACACATGGGCGGTATCGTCAAGTTCCCGGACCGGACCACCGGGCTCAAGGGTCCACACTCAAGCAAACAACAAAAAGCCGGGTACCTGGCCACTCGACTGAGCCTGACCGACAAGCTGCACGCGATATTGGGCAGCCGGTATGGCAGCTGGGAAATCGAAAGTACCCCTGTTGACTACGACGCCAATTACCAGCGCATCCCCCAACCCAAAACCCGCCAGACCCACAACGACATGTGGACGCCCTACGCCGGGCTACTCTACGACCTGACGCAGCAATACACGGTGTACGCCAGCTACACCGATATTTTCAACCCGCAGGACGAACGCGACGCCAGCAAGAAATACCTGGAACCGGTGGTGGGCAGCAACTATGAAATCGGCCTCAAGGGCAGCCTGCTGAACGAGCGATTGAACTTGGCCGCCGCGTACTTCTGGAGCACCCAGGATAACGTCGCCGAACTCGACAATGCCGCCCCACCCGACCCGGTCACCCGCGAGCAGTTCTACAAATCCGGTGGCAAAGGCAACAAGGTGCAGGGCTTTGAGGTCGAGGTGTCAGGCGAAGTGATGCCCGACTGGAACCTTACCGCAGGCTACACCTACACCCACTCGCTCAACGGCGATAAGCAACGAAACAACACCGACCAGCCGATGAACCTGCTGAAGATGTCGACAGCCTATCGCTTGCCCGGTGAGTGGCGTGGGTTGACGGTGGGAGGCGCAGTCAATTGGCAAAGCGAGTTCTACGCATTCGCCGGGCGTCCAACGGGTGGCCGTAATCAGGACGGTGACCTCATCACCACTCCGACCAAGATCACCCAGCAGGCCTACACCGTGGTCAACCTGATGTCGCGCTACCAGTTCGACGAACATGTTTCGGCATCACTTAACGTCAACAATCTATTTGATAAAAAATATTACGAACGCGTCGGTTTCTATAATGGCGTGTATTGGGGCGACCCGCGTTCGATCACGCTGGCATTGGACTGGAAGCTGTAAGGCTTTTTAACCCGAAGTTAACGAAATTGTTAACTTCGGGATTTTTTCGCGTTAATTCCTACTTAATAAACTCACGCCAAACTCGCCCCATGAATCTGATCAAGGACAGAACGGATACCGATCACTCTTAATGGGAATATTGCCATGAAACTCTCCACTCTGGTGCTTGCCAGCCTGATGACCCTGACCTCCGCCGCAGCCTTTGCCGAAGGCGGTTCCGAGCGTTCGAAGGAGTTCTACAACAACTTCACGTTCATGCAGCAAAAGACTCACGGCACGGCTGAACAAACCGCGCAGGCTGACGGGAAGAACGTGAAGAAAGAGGCGGCCGGTCAATCCACCGCCGAGCAACAACCGAACACTTGATTCAACTGATTTAACCGCACTGCCCTTTACCATCCTGCTCCTATGGCTAAGGTGAACTTGGCGCCATTTAATTAATGGCGCCCTTTTTTTGCCTGTTGTTTATTAAAGCGATTTGCTCCAGAACAACATGCGTCCGTGGGCTGGATCAAATATCGAATCATCAAAACCGAACTTGCGATAGGCCGACTGAGCCACCGCATTGCCTTCCAGCACCTCCAGGGTGATTTTGCAGCAGCCGCGCTGACGGGCAATCTCCTCGACTTTCTGCAACATTTTCTGGCTGAGCCCCAGCCCCCGAAACGTATCCTTCACCACCACGTCGTGGACGTTGACCAGCGGACGGCAGGCAAATGTGGAAAATCCTTCAAAACAATTCACCAGCCCGGCCGGCTCTCCGTTCACAAACGCCAATACGCTGAACGCATGCGCACGCTTGGCCAATTCTGCTGGCAACTGCGCCAGCAAATCCGGGTCCAGGCTGTGCCCGCCCCCCATGGGATCCTTGGCGTAATGATTGAGTAACAGCGCAATGGCTTCGGCATGCACGGCATTGGTGTAGCTGGCTTGCAGCACCAGGATGTCAGGGGTGTCCATTTCCTTCCTCGATAACGGCAACAAGGGATTCGGTTCCCTCTAAGGGCATGATTGTAAGCGTGGAAGCACCGCCAACTGAAGGAGATTAACTACCAATAGGCGTTTGAAAACGCTGAAATCATGCCGCTAAAAAAGGCGGAACGGCCCATTCCAGGGGGTTCGTCGCACACGCCTCAGGAAAAACGCTGCAATTGCATTTCTTGCAGGCGGCTCAAAGTACGACGGAAGGGGAACTCCAGGTAACCCTCGGTATAGAGGCATTCGAGCGGGACCTGCGCCTCGATGAACAGCGGCACCTTACGGTCGTAGCACTCGTCCACCAGCGCGATAAACCGCCGCACGCTGTCATCGTGCACCGACAATTGGGGCAATTCGCGATCACCCGCCGCCACGCGCTGTGCGCCGTCTTCGGTGCCCCGGGCAATCCGGCCGGGGCGCTTTTGTGCGCTGAGGTTAGGCACTTCGCCCAGCAGGATCGCCTTGAAGCGATCGCAGATCAGCATGAAATCCATGGCTGCCAAGGGTTGCTCGCACAGATCCGCATAACGACACCACAGCACGGTATCACTGGATTGCACCGCGACAATGGAGCGATGCCCCACTGCGACAGGCCCACTGCGGACCGGCTGGCCTTCGGCCAATTGCTTGAACACACCGGCCAACGCGGAGGGCTGATTGACCCAATAGCGTTGGATACCGATACCCGGATGCAAACGGTGGTCCTCTCCCCCATCCACCGCAATCACTTGCATATGCTGTTGTATCGCCGCAATCCCCGGTAGGAACCGCTCGCGGTTGAAACCCTCGGCATACAGCTGGTCTGGCGGTTGGTTGGAGGTGCAGACCATCACCACGTCTTCCTCGAACATCACCTGAAACAAACGCCCCAGGATGATTGCGTCACCAATGTCATTGACGAATAGCTCGTCAAAGCACAGCACCCGCACGTCACGGCTCAATTCCCGAGCAAGCGCCTGCAAAGGATCCTGCGTGCCGGTCAGTTGAAACAGGCGTTGATGCACCCAGCCCATGAAGTGATGAAAATGCTGGCGGCGCGCAGGCACTTGCAGGCTTTGATAGAACTGATCCATCAGCCAGGTTTTGCCACGACCCACCGGCCCCCACAAATAGACGCCCATGCTGGGCGCACAACCTTGGTGCAAGGCTTCATGGCAGGCTTGCAAGGCTTCCACCGCGCGGCGCTGGGCGTCGTCGGCCACGAAGCCTTGTTGAGCGATGGCGTGTTGGTAGGCAGCGAGGGGCGAGTCGAAAGTCATGCTCGCCAGTATGACCTACAGGGAAATATCCAGCCGTGAAATCTTGCCCTGCTCGTTCAAGCGAAAGGTGTAGCGCAACTCCAAGGGGCTTCCGGGAAAATTGCCGGACACCACATTGCTGACCAGCACCTTACCCGTGCGGTGTTGCACCTTGAGCACTTCGACCCGCGGCTGGTAGCGGCGCGCGGTGTCTTCCATCCAGCGCGCGATGGCGGCGGTACCGACTTGATGCTGCCCCTCGTCGAACACATTGGCGTCATCGGCAAAACAGTGGGCGACAGCCGAAGTGTCACGGGCATTGGCGGCTTCGAGATAGGCCACGATGGCCGGTGCCAACTCAGGAATAGACATGGCACAGCTCCTTTCTTGGTGATTTATGACGCCATGCTAAGCCAGGGTTGTGTCAGTTTTTGTCAGGAGTGAATGGCCCGGATTCATTCTGCTCCATCAGCTTGCGCCAGCCGCGCAGCCAGTCACTGCGCCGCCCCGGATAACGCTCGCCATGGGCTTCGGCACTCGCCACGCGGTCGGTACGAAAGGTGCGATACGCGCCACGCAGCTCACACCAAGCGACGATCACCCGCACTTCATTCAGGAACCCCAGGGCCAGGGGCCAGATCAGGCGTTCGCTCTGGGTCTGGCTGGCGTCCGCGTACTCGATATGCAACTTGGCCTGGTTACGAATGGCCTCGCGAAACACGTTCAACGGCACACGGTTCTCCGGGTAACCGAAACCCGGCGGACCGGGCAGCAACGTAGGGTTGCGCAGGGCTTCCTGAGCGGCTGGGTCGAGCACGTCGGCGATTTTTGCCAGGGCGTTGGCGGCGGCGCGACTGAGCACGTCATCACCGCGCTGATCCACGTAGCGCAAGCCAAGCACAATGGCTTCGGTTTCCTCGGCGTTCAGCATCAAGGGCGGCAGAAACAACCCGCTGCGCAACACATACCCAACCCCGGCCTCGCCGAAAATCGGCGCACCTAATGCAGTCAGTTCGGCGATATCGCGGTAAAGCGTGCGCTCGGATACCTCCAACTGTGCTGCCAGCACGGCAGCAGTCACCGGGCGTTTCTTGCCCCGCAAGGCATGGAGCAACGTCAATAGACGAGTGGTACGCGACACGGGAAGCCCCGCCAAAAAAGGAAAAGTGCCGCAGCTTAGCAGAGCCCCCTGTCAGAAAACGTCAGCAGTAAAAAGGCCCTTGACCGAATAAATTATCGCGATCATATTAAATACATGTTTCTAAACATGTAAGAAAATCACTGCCTCAGGAGTCTTTGTATGCGCAATAAAGTCTTTGGCCGCCGCAGCGGCCTGCAGGTATCTGAACTGGCGTTGGGTACTGCCAATTTCGGCACAGGCTGGGGCCATGGTGCCGAGCGTGATGAGTCCAAACAGATTTTCGATGGTTACCTCCAAGCCGGTGGCAATTTCCTGGATACCGCCAACGGCTACCAGTTCGGCCAGTCGGAAAAGCTGCTGGGGGAATTCATCGCCTCCGAGCGCGACAACCTGGTGGTCGCCAGCAAATACACACTGCGCAGCCAACCGTCCGATGAAGGCACGATCCGGCTCGGCAACAACCGCAAGAATCTGGTCCGCTCAGTGGAAGAAAGCCTCAAGCGCTTGAACACCGACCGCATCGACCTGCTCTGGGCGCACATGAGCGACAACGTCACGCCCATGGAAGAGATCCTGCGCGGCCTCGATGACTTGGTTCGCGCTGGTAAGATCCACTACGCCGGCCTTTCCAACTTCCCCGCCTGGCGCATCGCCCGTGCCGACCTGCTGGCTGAAGTGCGCAACTTCGCGCCGATCATCGGCATCCAGGTGGAATACAGCCTGGTCGAGCGCACCGCCGACCGTGAACTGCTGCCGATGGCCGAAGCCCTGGGCCTGGCTGCCACACTGTGGTCGCCCCTCGGCGGTGGCTTTCTGACCGGCAAGTACCGCAACACCCAGGAGGACAACCGTGCCAACAAGCTCGGTATCCTGGTGCACGCCGAGCACAGCGCCCGCGAAACCGCCGTGCTGGACACTCTGCTGGCGGTCGCCGCCGAAGTGGACGCCTCCCCAACCCACGTTGCCATCGCTTGGCTACGGGAAAAGGCTCGCCGCTCCACCACCGCACTGATCCCGATCCTGGGTTCGCGTACACGCGCCCAACTGGACAGCACCTTAGGCGCATTGAATGTGCAGTTGTCAGCCGAGCAAGTCACCCGTCTCGACAATGCCAGCGCTATACCATTGGGTGTTCCGCACGGCATCATCGCCGAGCGTTTCCCCATCGATATCGGCCTGGACACCCCCCGCCCGCCGGTTATCTGAGGCGAAAAAAAACGGCCTGTCGAACAGGCCGTTTTTTATTCAGCGATCCCGCTTAAGCCAGGCTCTTGCTGACCACCTCGAACACATCGCTCGACAGCTCGCCCGACGCCCGAATGCGCTCCAGCTCCGCCTTCATCAGTGCCTGGCGCGCGCTGTCGTATTTGCGCCAGCGGGTCAACGGCGCCAATTGGCGCGAAGCGATCTGTGGGTTGAAGCCATTCAGCTCGATCACCAGATCCGCCAGGAAGCGATAGCCCGAACCGTCCGCCGCGTGGAAGTTGATCAAGTTCTGCCCGGCAAAGGCGCCAATCAACGCACGCACCTTGTTCGGGTTCTTCATCGTGAACGCCGGGTGTTCCATCAATGCCTTCACGCGCTCCAGCCCGCCCGGCAAGGTGCTGCCAGCCTGTACGCTGAACCACTGGTCCATGACCAGCGGGTTGTCCTTGAAGTTCTCGGCAAACACCGCCAGGGCCTTGGCCTTTTCGGCGTCGAACGGCGAATTCACCAGCACCGCCAGCGCGGTCAGGCGCTCGGTCATGTTGTCGGCGGTGTCGAACTGTTCGATGGTCGCCGCCAGCACTTCCGGCTTGCCACTGAGCATCAGGTACGAAAGCGCGATGTTCTGCAACGCGCGACGGGCAAAGTGCTCGGCCGCAGCCACATAAGGCGTCTGCTTGGACAGCTCGCGATTGGCCTGGTAGCGCAACCACAGTGCTTCGTGCAGATTCTCCGACAGTTGTTTGCGAGCAAACTCACGGGCAGCGTGGATGGCATCCACATCCGCAACCTCGCTGATTTCCGTAAGATAGGCTTCACCCGGCAACGACAGCATCTCCGCCACCATCGCCTGGTCCAGGCGTTCGTCGCTCAACACGCTGCGCAGCGCGGTGATCAAACGCTGATCCATGTGCAACGCCTGGCCCTGCTGATGCTGGGCGATGAGTTCCTGCAACACCTGCACCGACAACTGCTGACCGGCATCCCAGCGATTGAAACCATCGCTGTCGTGCTGCATCAGGAACATCAGTTGATCGCGGTTGTACGGGAAGCTCAATTTCACCGGTGCCGAGAAACCGCGCAGCAGCGAAGGCAGTGGCTGCTCAGGGATATCAATGAAGGTAAAGGTCTGCTCGGCTTCAGTCACCGAGATCACGCGGGACGTGGCACCAACAGCCGCTTCCCCGGCCAGGCGCAAGGCGATAGCGGCGCCCTTCCCGTCCAGCAAGCCCAGTTCCACCGGGATCACGAACGGCAGTTTTTCCACCTTGTCCGGAGTTTCCGGGCAGCTCTGGCGGAAGGTCAGGCTGTAGGTTTTCGCCGTCGCGTCGTAGGACTCGCTCACCGCCAGACGGGGCGTACCGGCCTGGCTGTACCAGCGCTTGAACTGCGTCAGATCAGCGCCGTTCGCGTCTTCCATGGCCTTGATGAAGTCATCACAGGTCACGGCCTGGCCGTCGTGGCGTTCGAAGTACAGGTCACTGCCTTTGCGGAAGCCTTCGGCACCGAGCAACGTGTGAATCATGCCCACGACTTCCGAGCCCTTTTCGTACA
This sequence comes from Pseudomonas sp. MYb541, assembly GCF_037479595.1. NCBI lineage: Bacteria > Pseudomonadati > Pseudomonadota > Gammaproteobacteria > Pseudomonadales > Pseudomonadaceae > Pseudomonas > Pseudomonas sp. MYb541. The sequence goes on from NZ_JBBGYS010000039.1 coordinate 60,182, forward strand.
CGGTCAGGGTGTAGAAGTTGGAAATCTCGATAAAGCTGTCCGGACGCACTGCGTGGGCCATCGGGCCGGCATCTTCGGCGAACTGGTGGGTACGCAGGTACGCCACGTCCTGGATGCGCTTGACCGTGGCCGAGTTCATGTCGGCGGAGAATTGCGAGTCACGGTAAACGGTGAAGCCTTCCTTGAGCGACAGCTGGAACCAGTCGCGGCAGGTCACGCGGTTGCCCGACCAGTTGTGGAAGTATTCGTGAGCGACGATCGCCTCAACCCGCTGGTGCGCGGCGTCGGTAGCGGTTTCGGCGCGGGCGAGCACGGCACTGGAGTTGAAGATGTTGAGGCCCTTGTTTTCCATGGCGCCCATGTTGAAGTCGTTCACCGCCACGATCATGAAGATGTCGAGGTCGTACTCTCGACCGTAGGTTTCTTCGTCCCAGCGCATGGATTTTTTCAGGCTGGTCATGGCGTGCTGGCACTTGTCGATGTTTTCCGGCTCGACGTAGATGCGCAGGGCGACCTCGCGGTTGGTCATGGTGGTGAAGGTGTCTTCGACACACCACAAGTCACCCGCCACCAGGGCAAACAGGTACGCCGGCTTCTTGAACGGGTCTTCCCAGGTCGCCCAGTGGCGACCGTCTTCACCGGGGCCGCTGGCAATCGGGTTGCCGTTGGACAGCAGGATCGGGTAGCGATGCTGCTCGGCGATCACCGTGGTGGTGAAGGTGCTCATCACGTCCGGGCGGTCGAGGTAATAGGTGATCTTGCGGAAGCCTTCAGCTTCGCACTGGGTGCAGAACATGCTGCCGGACTTGTACAGGCCTTCCAGGGCGGTGTTGGTTTCCGGGTGGATTTTTACCGTGGTATCCAGGGTAAAGGTCGCACTCTTGGGCTGTACCGTCAGGTGGCTGTCGGTCAGTTGGTAGTCCTCTGCCGTCAATTCCTGATCGGCAAGGTTCACGCTCAGCAGCTCCAGTTGCTGGCCGTCCAGCACCAATGGCGGCAAGCCGGCGCCGCGCTCAGGGTTGCGGCGCATCACCAGTTGCGCGTGGACCAGGCTGTGGTCCTCGAACAACTCGAAGGTCAGGTGCGTTTCTTCGATCAGGTAGTCCGGCGCCTGATAGTCCTTCAGGTAGATCATCTTCGGTTGTTCGGTGCGCATGGGTGGCATCCTTCTACTGATGCACGGCGAGCTGGTAGGCCGTGTACTTACGAATGTTGATAACGCCGGTGTCGAAGATCAGGTATTGGCCTTTGATCCCCAGCAGCGTGCCTTCGGCAATCGGGTTCTTGTCCAGGTTGAAGCTGACGATCTTGGCCGGATACTGCTCGACCGGGTAGCGGATTTCGATCGGTTCGATGTCGGTTACCGGTTGGATGGCCTGCAGGCCAAAGCGTTCCTGCAAACCGAGCAAGCCTTCGGCGCAGGAGGCGAACAGCTCATCGCGCACCTGCTTGAGGTCGACAGCTTGGGCGTCGCCTTTGAGCAGCGCGCGCCAGTTGGTTTTATCGGCTACCTGACTGCGGAACAGGTCTTCGACGAAACCAGACTGCTGGCGGGTCGCCACGCGCATGATCGGCAGCGCCTGACTCGCGCCCTGGTCCAGCCAGCGCGTCGGCAACTGGGTGGCGCGGGTGATGCCGACCTTGATCCCCGACGAATTCGCCAGGTACACCACGTGATCGGTCATACAGAATTTTTCACCCCAGCCCGGATCGCGGCAGGTACCGGCGTCGTAATGGCAACGCTCGGGGCTCATGATGCACAGGTCACACTGGGCCAGCTTGGTCATGCACGGGTAGCAGTAACCCTGGCTGAAGCTGGTCTTGGTCTTGCGGCCGCAATGGCTGCAATGGATGGCACCGAGGTATTCCAGGCGTACGTGTGTACCAATCAACGGGTTGACCGGCACCTCGACATCGCCCAGTCGAAACGCGTATTGAACGGTCGGCTCACCGAGTTGCGCCGACATCTTGCTGACTGCACCGCGACCAATTTCAATCAATGGATCGCATCCGACTTGAACAGGATATTCGGTACTGGCGCGGACTTGGAGGCGCATTCCTGCGGGCCCATGTAACCGGTGCGCTGGTCTTCCGGCAGGTTCTGGATTTCCCAGGCGATCACCGCTTGCAGGGACAGCTCGCGCTGTTCGGCAGTGAGCTTGCGGCCATCGGACCACTTGCCGATTTCCACGGCGAGCTTGAGGCTCTCGTAGATGTCCGGGGTGATGTTTTCGATCATTTCAGCAAAAGAGGACATAAGGCTCTTCCTTATCAAAGAGAGGCTTTGCGGCGGCTGTACAGCCCACCCAGCAAACCCGTCAGGCAACCGATAACCAGGCCGCCGACATGGGCAGCATTGGCGATTTCGCCGAAACCGATCATCGAGACCAGCCCCGACAAGCAGAGCAGCAGCCACACCAGCATCATCACCAGCACCCCACGGGGCAGGCGATAGGCCGGATTAGGCGACAGTAATTGAAAAATCCAGCAATGCCCGAGCAGGCCGTACAGCACACCGGACAACCCACCGAACAGGCCAGGGCCGCCAAAAACGTATTGAGCGTAGTTCGACACCAGGCTGAACAACAGCGTCAGGCCCAGCAAGTTGATGCTGCCCTGGCGCGCTTCGATGCGCCGGCCCAGTTCCCAGTACCACATGCCGTTCATGGCCAGGTGCAGGATACCGAAGTGGATCAGCATCGGCGTCACCAGGCGCCACCACTGCCCCGCCGCCAGGCTGTCGGCCAGCGGTGTGAACTGGATGTATTCGCCGACGATGCGGAACTGCAGGAACGTCAGCCAACTCATGGCTTGCAGGTTTTCACCGAGCAAGGTCACGGCGCCCACAACGATACTTGCCAACAGCACCAACGCGGTTAACGGGCTGTGCCGCAGTTGCTGGAGAAACCCAGGGCGCTTGATCGGCGCCTGCTCGGGAATATCCAGTTGCTGGTCCGGGTCACCCGCAGGAAAGCGTTGATACAGCACACGCACGTCGTCGCTGATGGTTTCCGGCACCCACAACACCTGCTCACCCGCCTCTTCGCTGACACGATGGGGCACTTGCATGCGTTGCAGCAACTGGACAAAGCCGCCCAGGTCGACGCTCAAGGGCAGGCGTAATACCGCCACAGCACTCATTTGATAACCTCGGGGCGCTCTACGTCGACCCATACGAATTTACTCGGATCCAGGCGGGTTTCCTGATCCAGGCGATAAGCCACCAGCTTGCCGTACAGCACGGCGCTGTAGTCCAGGCACGCCAGGTTCTCGCGGATCGGCGCCGGTTTGCCGCTGCGCCAGTAATGGCCGACGAACAACAAAGGTTCGTCGACGCCGTAGCGCAGCAGGGAATTCTTTTCGGTGGAAGACAAGGGCGTACGCGCCACTGGCTCCGGCAAGGCGTCGGGCTGGAACACGATGTCGCCGTAGGTCTTGGGATCGTCCTCCCAGAACTTGGTGCGGAAGAACGAGCGCGTCAGGCCATCGCCACCGGTCAGCGTGAGGCCATCCGGCAGGCGCATATCAGTGCCGCGCAACAGTCGGTCGAAGGCGTTGCAGGCAAAACTGCCCGGCACGGCGGCGGCCTGCAGGAAATGCTGGTCGATGCAGCCGTCCGGGAAAGTGGCGCGCAGCGGATCGATAAAGCCGTCATCCCAGCAGGCATGCACTACGCGAAAGCGCCCGGCATCGACAAACAGCGGCATGTCATAGAACCAGCCGAGGAAGTCGTGCCAGTCGGCCGGGTGGTGTTCGAATTGCGCCAGGGTCTCGTGGATCAACCGCGCATGCCGTGGGTTGTGCTCGCGCACAAACTGTTTGCCACTGCCCGGCGGCGCGGGCGTGGTCCAGCCCAGTGCGTTGAACTCATGGTTACCCATGATGCACAGCGCCTGGCCGGCTTCGGTCATGTCGTGGACGATGTGCAACGCCTCGCGGATGCGTGGGCCACGGTCGATGATATCGCCGAGGAACACCGCCATGCGCGATGGATGCCGCCAAACACCGCCGATCTTGTGATAGCCCAACTGGTCGAGCAAGTGCTCAAGGGTATGAGCGCAACCGTGCACGTCACCAATCAGGTCGTAGCTACGCGCGGGATCGAGCATCAGTCGCCTCCACCCCCCAAGCGGCTGCCCCAGCCCAGCTTGGTGCGGCACACTTCGTAGTAGTTGTGGTCCAGCGGGTGGATCAACCGCAACTTCTGTGCCTTTTTGCTCACGGTGATGGTGTCACCGGGGGCGCAGGTGAAATGGTTCTGCCCGTCACACGACACCTGCGGGTAGATTTGCATGTCTTTGGACACCACGATTTTCAGCTCACTGTTGCCGTCGACCACAATCGGCCTGCTCGACAACATATGGGGGTACATCGGCACGATCACAATGGCATCCAGCTTGGGATGCATGATCGGGCCACCCGCCGACAACGCATAGGCGGTGGAGCCGGTGGGCGTGGCTACAATCAGGCCGTCAGCCTTCTGGCTGCACACGAACTGGCCGTCTATATAGAGTTCGAACTCGATCATCCGCGTGGACTTGCCAGGGTGCAGCACCACGTCATTAAGGGCGTCACCCTGTCCGATGGCTTCGCCGTGGCGGCGCACTTCGGCTTGCAGCAGGAAGCGGTTCTCCACCAGGTAATGGCCGTCGAGCACCTTGGCCACTTCGACTTCCAGCTCATCCGGGCGGATATCGGTGAGAAAACCCAGGCTGCCACGGTTGATCCCCAGCACCGGCACGTTATGCCGTGCCAAGGCTCGAGCTGCGCCGAGCAGGCTGCCGTCGCCGCCGACCACAATCACCATGTCACACACTTCACCGAGCATCTTGCGTGATGAGGTCTGCAGGCCGTGGCCAGGAAGGATTTCGGCGATGGTGTCTTCGAGGATCACATGCAGGTGGCGGTCCAGCAGGAATTTTTTCAGCCGGCGGACGGTGTCCAACACCTGGGTACTGCCCAGGCGACCGATAATGCCGATATTGCGAAATTGCTCCATGGGGCTCCTGCGGGATGTGGGGTGTGGCAAAAAGAAGGATTATGGGCGAAAGGCCGCCCCAGGCAAAATCCTTTGTCGCCGTGAAGCCTTGATGACAATGGTTCTCAGCCACCTGCCCGGCACTTAAAAGGCTATGCTCGGACCATGACTGTGTTCCCGGATCTGCACAACCTGCCCCGCCAGCTGCGCCACCCCGAAGTGCGCGATCTCGCGTGGGTGATGCTCGCCCCGCCGATGCTCGCGCAAACGCCGTGGCCGCAACGCCATCCGCTGACCGGCAGCGATTGGGTGCAAGCGCCTCATCTGCTGGAGCACTGGCTGCGCCAGCTCGATCAGGACAGCAGCGCCTTGCAGCAGTGGCTGAACCAGTCACGCACCCGGCGCCTGGGCCTGTATTACGAGCGCCTGTGGCAGTTCGCCGTACAGCATGCGCCGGGCGTGGAACTGTTGGCGGCCAATCTGCCAATCCGCCGCGCCGGGCATACCCTCGGCGAGCTGGACATGCTGCTGTGCGACCGTGACGGCGTGCATCATCTGGAACTGGCGATCAAACTCTATCTCGGCCCGCAGGACGGCAATGGCCAGGACACGGATCAATGGTTGGGGCCGGGCTGCCACGACCGGCTGGACCGCAAGCTGGCGCATCTGGCCCAGCATCAACTGCCGATTTCTAAGCGGGCGGAAAGCCGAGAGGCGCTGGCGGCGCTGGATATCCAGCATTTCGATGCGCATTTGTGGCTGGGCGGCTATCTGTTGTACCCCTGGCCTGGCGAGGCCCAAGCCCCCATTGGTGCCCATCCACAGCATTTACGTGGGCGCTGGTTGCATCAGCGTGATTGGCCAGCGTTTGTCAGCCAAAGTCCGCCCGGTCGCTGGCAGCCCCTACCCAGGCATGCGTGGTTGGCGCCGGCGCATTACCCGGCGGATGAAGTCTGGAGTGAAGAACAGATGAGAGGCTGGCTGGCGGAGCTGGACCCGATGGCACCGGCGCAGTTGTTGGTGCGCATGGTTCAAGTCGATCAGGATTGGGAGGAAGCCGAGCGGCTGTTCCTGGTGGCGGATCTTTGGCCCAACGTGCCGGGCAATAGCTAATCGTCAATATGCCGATAGTCCAGCTGCAACCCAACCGCCAACTCCTGCGCCCTACCTATCCTGATCGGCCCGCGCTCGATATCCACCAACAGCCCCGGACACTCCAGCAGCGGCAACCCGGCGATGTCCTTGAGTCGCCCGTCAGTGATGACCAGTAACTGCTGTCGCTCAGCCGGATAACGCTTGCGTCGCAGCGTCAACCACGCCCCGGCCTCGGTCAACGCCGCGAGCAACGGCGTACCACCGCCCGCGCCCAATTGATCCAGCCAATCCGCCAAGCCCTTCGCCGCCTTCAACCCCTGGACCTGCCATTTGGGCGAGTGCCCGCTGGCCGTCAACAACGCCATCCGCGCCCGCTGGCGGTAGGCGTCATCAAACAATTGCGCCAACAAACCCTTGGCATCGGTGAGCGCACGGTGCCGCCGGGTGGACGCCGACGCATCGACAATCACCAGCCACAGCTCATGGGCCGAACGGCTGCGCAGGTGATAGAGCAGATCTTCACGGGTTTGCGGGCGACCACCGAGCAAGGTGCCCGGCCAATTGATCGAGCCTTGTTTCGCGCTGCGCGCCTTACCGTACCTGCCGCTGTCCAGTCGCCCTGCCTTGGGGCGGGCATCCGCCCCCGTGTCAGGTCGGGGGCGAATGCCTAGGGCTTTTTTGGCCAGGTGGGGACTTCCCGGCGCGCCCCCGTGGGCAGGGCCGGAGCGGGCATGTCGCCCCACTGGCCTTGGCCTGGCGAAGCGTCGGAAGATGTGGGCGACTGCCCTTCGCTTGGCGGGTTGGACGATGGGGCCTGTTCCTGGCGACGATGGCGCAGGGCAAACTCGGCCACCGCTTCGATATCTTCCTCGGCGATCGCACTGGCGCCACGCCAGGCGGCATGGGCCCGAGCGCCGCGCAACCACACCAAGTCCGCACGCAAACCGTCGACGCCCGCCGCGAAGCACCGTTCGCTGATCGTTGCCAGCGCCTCGTCGTCCAGCGCGATAGTGTCCAGCTGTGCCCGCGCCTGAGTGCAGCGTTCGCGCAAGGCCGCCTGCGACGCTTCCCATTGCGCGCAGAACGCCGCCGGGTCGCTGTCGAAATCCAGGCGCCGACGAATAATCTGCCCACGCTCGGCCGGCAAGGTCTGCCCGCTCAACGCCACGTTGAAACCGAAACGGTCGAGCAGTTGCGGACGCAACTCACCCTCCTCCGGGTTCATGGTGCCGATCAGCACGAACCGCGCGGAATGGCGATGGGAAATGCCGTCGCGCTCGATCAGATTGGTGCCGCTGGCGGCCACGTCCAGCAGCAAATCCACCAAATGATCGGGCAGCAGGTTGACTTCATCGACATACAGCACGCCGCCATCCGCCTTGGCCAATACGCCGGGCGAAAACTGCGCCCGGCCCTCGCCCAATGCAGCATCCAGGTCCAGCGTGCCGACAAGGCGCTCTTCAGTCGCGCCCAGGGGCAAAGTCACGAATTGACCACTGGCCAGCAGGTCCGCCAAACCACGCGCCAAGGTCGACTTGGCCATGCCGCGCGGGCCTTCGATCAGCACACCGCCGATCTTCGGGTCGATGGCGGTCAGGCACAGCGCCAGTTTCAGCTCATCGGCGCCGACTACGGCGGACAGCGGGAAATGGGGAATATCGGTCATACGATTCCTCTTCAAATTCTGCGACACAAGCAACCTCACTGTAGTGAGCGGGCTTGCCCCGCGCTGGGCTGCGTAGCAGCCCCAATAAAGCTAAACGGATTCTTCCTGGCAAAATGCGGTGTCCGGTTTTGGGGCCGCTTCGCAGCCCAGCGCGGGGCAAGCCCGCTCACCACAACAAGCTTGCCTTCAGCCATCCTCTTCGATATCCAGCAACAGGTTTTCCAACGCCTCGCGGTACGCCCCCGGTTCCTGCCACATGCCACGCTGCTGCGCTTCGAGCATGCGCTCAGTCATGTCACGCAGCGCATCGGGGTTGTGTTGCTGCACAAAGGCGCGGGTGTCGGGGTCGAGCAAATAAGCGTCGGCCAACAGGGCATATTGGTGATCGTCAATCAGCGCCGTGGTGGCGTCGAAGGCGAACAGGTTGTCCACGGTCGCCGCCATCTCGAAGGCACCTTTATAGCCATGGCGCTTCACGCCTTCGATCCACTTGGGGTTGGCGGCGCGGGAACGGATCACCCGGTTCAGCTCTTCCTTCAGGGTGCGGATCTTCGGCAGGTCGGGCTGGCTGTGGTCACCATGATAGCTGGCCGCCTTGTCGCCGCTCAGGGTTTCCACGGCGGCGAGCATGCCGCCGTGGAATTGGTAGTAATCGTTGGAGTCAAGCAAGTCGTGCTCGCGGTTGTCCTGGTTCTGCAACACCGCCTGCACCTGGCTCAAACGCTGGGCAAACTGCGCGCGGGCGGCGGTGCCTTCGTCGGAACCGCCATAGGCGTAGCCGCCCCAATTCAAGTAAACCTCGGCCAGGTCTTCACGACTTTGCCACAGGCGACCGTCAACCGCGCCCTGCACGCCCGCGCCATAGGCGCCGGGCTTGGCGCCGAAGATGCGCCAACCGGCTTGTTTCGCCGCCGCCTCTTCGTCCAGGCCCGACGTGAGCAGCGCCTCACGCTCACTACGCACCTTGGCGGCCAGCGGGTTCATGTCGTCCGGCTCATCCAGCGCCGCCACGGCCTGCACCGCGGCGTCGAACAGGCGGATCAAATTGGCGAAGGCATCGCGGAAAAAGCCCGACACACGCAAGGTCACGTCTACGCGCGGGCGATCCAACAGGCTGATCGGCAGGATCTCGAAATCATCCACTCGCTGGCTGCCGGTCGCCCACACCGGGCGCACGCCCATCAGTGCCATGGCCTGGGCGATATCGTCGCCGCCGGTGCGCATGGTGGCAGTGCCCCACACCGACAGGCCGAGCTGGCGCAGGTGGTCGCCGTGGTCCTGTAAATGCCGCTCAAGAATCAGGTTGGCGGATTGGAAGCCGATGCGCCAGGCCGTGGTGGTCGGCAGGTTGCGCACGTCGACGGTGAAGAAGTTGCGCCCCGTTGGCAACACATCCAAACGCCCGCGACTCGGTGCACCACTCGGACCCGCCGGTACAAACCGGCCGCTGAGGGCATCCAGCAATCCGCGCATTTCCGCGGGACCACAGGCGTCAAGGCGCGGCGCCACCACGATGCGCAGGCTTTCGATAACCGCCTTCACCTCTTCCCAGCCGGGCTCTTCCAACTGTTCAAGCGGGCCTTCGAGCGCCTGCTCGATCAGCCGTGCGGCATACAGCTCCAGGCGTTCGCGGGTATCGCCAGCGGTGCGCCACAATTGCGCGTCGATCTTCTGCAATACCAGAGGTCGACGCCCCGTCCAAGGTTTGGCCAGGGCACAGTCCAACGGATCGAAGCCCAAGTCGAAAGCCTTGGCCAACACGCGCAACAGGCTCGATTGCGGGCCACGCCCATCGCCACGCGGGATACGCAACAAGGCCAGCAACGTGTCGATACGCAAGCGGCCTGCGGGCGACTCACCAAAGATGTGCAGGCCATCGCGGATCTGCGACTCCTTCAAGTCGCACAGGTAAGTGTCCAGGCGCGGCAACCACACGGCAGCGTCGGCGTCGCTCTCCAGCTCAAGTTCTTGGTCGATGCGGGTTTCGCGCACCAGTTTGAGGATGTCTTTCTGCAACTCCAGGGCGCGGCGCGGATCGAGCAGTTGCGCTTCGTAATACTCGTCCGCCAGCAGCTCAAGGTTACGCAGCGGGCCGTAGGTTTCAGCACGGGTCAGCGGCGGCATCAGGTGGTCGATGATCACCGCCTGAGTACGTCGCTTGGCCTGGGCGCCCTCGCCCGGATCGTTGACGATAAACGGGTAGATATTCGGCAGCGGCCCCAACAGCGCATCGGGCCAGCAGCTTTCCGACAGGCCGACACCCTTGCCCGGCAACCATTCAAGGTTGCCGTGCTTGCCCACATGAATCACGCCATGGGCGCCATAGGTGTGGCGCAGCCAGAAATAGAACGCCAGGTAGCCGTGGGGCGGCACCAGGTCCGGATCATGGTAAACCGCGCTGGCGTCCACCTGATAACCCCGCGCCGGTTGGATACCGACAAAGGTCAGGCCCAGGCGCAGGCCGGCGATCATCATGCGGCCATCGCGGAACATCGGATCGTTATGGGGCGTGCCCCAGCGCTCCAGCACCGCCTGGCGATTGGCCTCGGGCAAGCGGCTGAACATCGCCTCGTAGTCATCCAGGCCAAGGCTTTGATGACAGGGGCGAAGGTCGAGGCTGTCCAGGTCGTTAGTGACGCCGCCGAGCAAATCGTGGATCAGTGCCGTGCCGCTTTCCGGCAGTGCATCCGGCACCGGATAGCCTTCGACGTGCAACGCACGCAGGATATTCAGCGCCGCCGCCGGCGTATCCAGGCCGACACCATTGCCGATACGCCCATCGCGGGTCGGGTAGTTGGCAAGGATCAGCGCAATGCGTTTGTCGGCATTCGGCACCCGCGCCAACTCGACCCAGTGTCGCGCCAGTTCTGCGACAAAATCCATGCGTTCCGGCGCCGCTCGATAGCACACCACATCCGACTGGCTGCGCTCGCTGCGCCAGGCCAGGTCCTTGAAGCTGATCGGCCGGCTGATGATGCGTCCGTCCAACTCTGGCAGGGCAATGTGCATCGCCAGGTCCCGGGGGCCGAGGCCTTGCTCGCTGGCTTCCCAGCCGGGCTGGTTGTCCTGGGCACAGATCGCCTGGATCACCGGGATACTGCGGCGAAACGGGCGCAAATGCGGCGCTTCCGGGCTGGATTGGGCGAAGCCGGTGGTGTTGAGGATCACCGCCGCGCCCACCTCGTCCAGCAGGTCCTCGACCACCGCCAGGCAGCCGGGCTCTTTTAAACTGGCCACCGCCATCGGCAACGGATTGAGACCCGCCGCTTGCAAGCGCTGGCAGAACACATCGATAAAACCGGTATTGGCCGCCTGCAAATGGGAGCGGTAGAACAGCACCGCCGCCACCGGCCACTCGGCATTCCAGTCGGCCTGCCAATCATTTAGGCGGGCGTTAGCGTGGCGCGGATGATAAATCGCCGTGCGCGGCAGGGTTTGCGGCTCGGCCCAGGCGTAGTCACGGCTCAGGTAGGCAGTGGCCAGGCAGCGATAAAAATCCAGCGCATTGCCCAGGCCGCCCTGGCGCAGGAAGTGCCAGAGGCGATCCCGCGCTTCGGCGCCGACGGTGCTCAACCCGCTGAGTTCCGGGTCCGGGCGATCATCCCCCGGCACCAGGATCAGCTGCACGCCCCTTTCGGCCAACTCCACCAGACGCTCGATGCCGTAACGCCAATAACCGATACCGCCATGCAGCGAGATCAGGATGACCTTGGCGTGGCGCAGCACTTCATCGACGTACAGGTCGACCGAGGCGTGGTTCTGCACCTGCATCGGGTTGGCCAGCCGAAAGCTGGGGTAATCGTCGGGTAACTGCTGCGCCGCTTCGGCCAGCAGCGCCAGGCTGGAATCGCCGCTGCACAGGATCACCAGGTCAGCGGGGGTTTGGCCAAGGTCGGCAATATTGTCGTCCGAGACGAAACCACCGGGCTGGGTCCTGAGCAGGTGCATGGGTTAAACGCTGAGGGCGGCGCGCAGTTGCGCTTCAAGGCCGGCCGCGTCGAGGTCCTGACCGATCAGCACCAGGCGCGTAATACGCGGCTCGTCAGCGCTCCAGGCACGGTCGAAGTGCTTGTCGAAACGCGTGCCCACGCCCTGGATCAGCAGACGCATCGGCTTGTTCGGGATTGCGGCGAAGCCTTTTACACGCAGGATGCCGTGTTGCACCACCAACTGGGTCAGGGCGTCGAGCAGCAGCGCTTCGTCGGCTTGCGGCAGGTCGATGGAGATGGAATCGAAGGCGTCGTGATCGTGATCGTCTTCACCTTCGTGGTGATGATCGTGATGACTGTGGCGGCCGTCGATGTGCTCTTCGGAGCCGGCACCCAGGCCGATCAGCACGTCCAGCGGCAGGCGACCGCTGCTGGCCTCGATGATCTTCACCGCGGGTGGCAGTTCTTCAGCGACTTCAAGGCGCACGCGGGCCAGGTCTTCAGGGCTGATCAGGTCGGTCTTGTTGAGGATTACCAGGTCAGCGCTGGCCAGTTGGTCGGCGAACAGCTCGTGCAGGGGTGATTCGTGGTCCAGGTTCGGGTCGAGCTTGCGCTGGGCATCCACTTGGTCCGGGAAGGCGGCGAAGGTGCCGGCGGCCACAGCCGGGCTGTCGACCACGGTGATCACCGCGTCAACGGTGCAGGCGCTGCGGATTTCCGGCCATTGGAAGGCTTGGACCAGCGGTTTTGGCAGGGCCAGGCCGGAGGTTTCGATGAGAATGTGGTCGAGGTCGCCGCGGCGGGCCACCAATTCGCGCATCACCGGGAAGAACTCTTCCTGCACGGTGCAGCACAGGCAGCCGTTGGCCAGCTCGTAGACGCGGCCGTTGGCTTCTTCTTCGGTACAGCCGATGGAGCACTGCTTGAGGATTTCACCGTCGATACCCAGCTCGCCGAATTCGTTGACGATCACGGCAATGCGACGGCCCTGGGCGTTGTCGAGCATGTGGCGCAGCAAGGTGGTTTTGCCCGAGCCGAGGAAGCCGGTGACGATGGTGACGGGGAGTTTGGCCAGTGTTTTCATCGGATGCCCTTGGGGGCGGGCATACGGGACGATAGGCCCTGCGACGGTGCGCAGCAGCGGATTTCGTCACCGGATCACCCCGCCCGGTTGAAGTAGAAAATCGATTGCGAGGCAGGTCTCCTGGCTTGGGGCTTGCGGGTCTTGCGACCGGCGCTGGCTGCGCCTTCCCGCCTTTCGGCAGTGGCGTGGCAGTCAGCTGAACCCTTTACAGTTGCGGGGGCAGCCGCGGCTTGGACCGCGTTCCCTTCTTAGCTTCGGCGTGGGCCGAAGAACCTCGAGGGTGCAAGGCTACGCAGTGCTTGGGGGATGGTCAATGATGGGGTTTGGGTTGGGTACATATCCGTTTCTGCGGTAACGGCTGAAAT